>VBGU01000165.1 GCA_005881085.1 Chloroflexota bacterium
CTTATGTGATGCAGGCGCTCGGCGCGCGCGACGCCCTCAACCTCGACGGTGGCGGAACTGCGGCGATGTACATCGGCGGCTCGTATAAGGTCGGCCCCGGCCGACTTCTTCCGAACGCGATCGTTCTGACCAAGCCCTAACACTGGCGGCATCAAGCCGTAGGCCTCTTGACAGTCGGCATAGAACTACGGAGCGTCGGCATCGGCGCATGGGGAGAGAGCGATGGCTACCCCGATCGTTGAAGAGTCCAAGGACACACCAGAGTTCCTACAGCGTCTCGTCAGCGTCCTGAACGACGGGATGCTCTGCCTCGCAATCAGCGTCGGCCACCGGACTGGCCTGTTCGACACGATGGCCGAGGGCACGAAGGCGACGAGCGCCAACATCGCCAAGCGCGCGGGACTGAAGGAGCGCTACGTCCGTGAATGGCTCGGTGCGATGGTCACCGGGCGGATCGTCGACTACGAAGCGGCGACGAAGACCTACACGCTCCCACCTGAAAGATCCATCTTTCTCACGCGCGCAGCCGGGATCGACAACCTTGCCGTCCAAGCGCAGTACGTCGCGCTCCTCGGGTCCGTGGAAGGCCAGATCGTGGAATCGTTCCGGCGGGGCGGCGGCGTCCCGTACTCGGAGTTCACGGACTTCCAGCGCCTGATGGCCGAGGAGAGCGCCCAGACTTTTGACGCCCGCCTGCTCCAGACCACGTTGCCCCTCGTCGATGGCCTGGTGGATCGGCTCAGGTCGGGCATCGACGTCGCGGACATCGGGTGCGGAAGCGGACACGCGATCAATCTGATGGCGGGAGCCTTCCCGAAGAGCCGGTTCGTTGGCTACGACTTCTCGGACGAGGGGCTCGCCGCCGGCCGAACCGAAGCGAAGGAAAAGAAGCTCGCGAACGCTCGGTTCGAGGCGAAGGACGTCAGCTCCCTCGACACCGTCGGGGCGTTCGACTTCATAACGAGCTTCGACGCGATCCACGATTCGGGTGCTGGCCGCGATCCGCCGAGCGCTGCGGCCTGGTGGGGTCTATCTCTGCGTCGACATAGCGGCGTCAAGCGATCTCGCGAAGAACCTCGACCATCCGCTCGGGCCACTCCTGTACACCGTGTCGACCATGCACTGCATGACCGTGTCATTGGCGCTCGACGGCGAAGGCCTCGGTACCGTATGGGGCAAGGAACTCGCGCTCTCGATGTTGGTCGACGCCGGGTTCGGCCGTGTCGACGTCAAGCAGGTCGAGGGCGACATCATGAACAGCTACTACATCGCGCACCCGAAGTAGGACCTAGTTCGCGGCGCGGAGCTCGAAGTCCAGGCGGCGAACGAGCGCACCCTCGATCTCGAAATTCCACGTCGTGTAGTTGGCGAATATCCCCGGCGCGCGGGTGAGCGTCGTGATCCTGACGTTTCGGCCGTCCACGGTTTCCTCGCGGGGTGTCTGGACGAGCTCCGAGGGAGCGAGGCGGATCATCTGCCGCACACCCTCTCTTCCCTGGAAGGGCTCGGGCAGCCCGGGGAGCGTGACCTCGACGTCGTCGGCGCACAGCGCTGCCGCGGCATCGGCGTTGCGATCCTTTACCGCCTGAACGAACGAGCGCGCGACGTCGAGAGTAGAGTCCATCCGAGACAAAGAGCGTAAACAAAGGGGGAGGCGGACGTGGCATATCCCGTTACACACTTCGAGATCAACGCGCGGGACGCATCCGCGACGCAGAAGTTCTACCAGGATCTCTTCGGGTGGGGCATCAACACGAACAACCCGGACAACTACGGGATGATCGACACCAAGAACGAGGGCACCGGCATCAACGGCGGCATCGGGGCGAGCCGGCACGGCAAGAGCTGGGTCACTTTCTATGTCGAGACGGACGACCCCGCGGCGACGCTCGCGAAGGCTGAGCGCCTTGGCGGCACCAGGGTCATGGAGCCGATGGACGCGGGTGGGAATGTGGTCTATGCGCTCTTCGCGGATCCCGAGGGGAACGTCATCGGTCTCGCGAAAATGGACCGCACGCAGGAGCAACAGCGAGAGCAGGCGAAGGAGCAGAAGGCCCGCTCGCGCTCGAACGGCAATGGAAATGGAACCCCGGCGCGCAGCCGCGCGAAGGCGACGGCTTCCGCAAAGGCTTCACCCAAGCGTGCGACGGCGCGCAAGCGGACGACCGCAAAGAAGAGCACGACTCGTTCGCGGAGCAAGCGCTCCAGAGGTTGACCGAGCTCTAAGCCGAAACTAGCCTTACGCCGCCGTTCGAGGCATGTGAGTTTGTCGCGGCGTTCGTCCGCGTACGGCGCCGGGGATATGGGGAGGCGCGCGATGGGCCATACGGTCACGGTTACCGTCAATGGAACGAGCTACTCACGCGAGATCGAACCGACGCTGCTGCTCGTCGAATTTCTCCGCGAAACGCTCGCGCTCACCGGCACGCATGTCGGCTGCGACACGAGCCAGTGCGGTGCATGCACGGTCCTTGTCGACGGTCGCGCGACGAAGGCGTGCACGATGCTGGCGGTCCAGGCCGATGGCGCGACGGTGGTCACGGTCGAGGGTCTCGCGAAGAACGGCGACCTTCACCCGATCCAGCGCGCGTTCGCAAAAGAGCATGGATTGCAGTGTGGCTTCTGCACCCCCGGTCTCATGATCACCGCCGTCGACTTCCTCGAGCGGAACGCGTCGCCGAGCGACGCCGAGATCCGTCACGCCATTGAAGGCAACCTCTGCCGCTGCACCGGCTATCACAACATCGTGAACGCGATCCGCACCGCGTCGGCGGAAATGCGTCAGGCGGCGAGCGGAGAAGCGAAGATCGCCGCGGAGGTGCAGCCATGACCGTTGCCGCCAATCCGAAATACATCGGAACGCGCGTCGCACGCAAAGAGGACCCGCGCCTCATCACGGGTGAGGGGACTTTCACCGACGACGTGATGCTGCAGGGCGTGGCGTACATGACGCTCGTGCGGAGTCCGCACGCGCACGCCCGCATCCGCCGGATCGACACCGCCGCCGCCAAGAAGGAGCCCGGTGTCGTCGCGGTGCTCACCGGCACCGACCTCGAGGCGACGGGCATGCTGCCCGTGTTCATCGCCGTTCCGGGCATGAACGGCTCGAAGCACATGCCGATCGCGACCGACAAGGCGAGGTATGCCGGCGACGCGGTCGCCGCGGTCGTCGCCGATTCGCGTGACGCCGCGAAGCGAGCGGCGGATCTGATCGCGGTGGACTACGAGCCGCTTCCGGTGGTGGTCGACGCGACGAAGGCGCTCGAACCGGGCGCGCCGATCGTCCACGAGGAGCTCGGCTCCAATCTCGTCTTCACGTACCCGGTCAAGGGCGGCGACATCGACAAGGCGTTCAAGGACGCCGAGATCAAAGTGACTCAGCGCATCGTCAACCAGCGCCTCATCCCGAACGCGATGGAGCCGCGCGCCGTGGCCGCGAAGTTCGAGGCGGGCGAGCTCACGCTCTGGACGACGACGCAGATCCCGCACTTCGTGCAGCTCATCGTCGCGCTCAACCTCGGCCTTGGGCAGAACAAGGTGCGCGTGATCGCGCCGGAGGTCGGCGGTGGATTCGGCAGCAAGCTCCAGGTCTACGCCGAGGAGCTCCTCGTCGGTTATCTGTCGAAGACGCTCGGTCGTCCGGTGAAATGGACGGAGGAGCGGCGCGAGGGCTATCTCGCGACGATCCATGGGCGCGACCTCGTCGAGAACGTCGAGATCGCCGCCAAGAAGGACGGCACGATCCTCGGGCTGCGCATCCGCACGGTCGCGAACGTTGGCGCCTATTTACAGGCGTTCGCGCCAGGCATTCCCACGATCCTGCACGCGTTCATCATTCCGGGGCCGTACAAGATCCCTGCGTTCGACGTCGAGGTCCGCGGCGCGTACACGAACACGACCCCGGTGGACGCGTACCGCGGCGCGGGACGTCCCGAGGCCACGTTCGCGATGGAGCGGATCATCGACCGGCTCGCCGACGAGATCGGCATGGACCCGGCCGAGCTGCGGCGGAAGAACTTCATCCCTCCGGACGCCTTCCCGTTCAACACGATCAGCGGCATTACCTACGACAGCGGCGACTACGAGCCTGCGCTCGACCGTGCGCTCGCGATGGCCGACTACAAGGGCTTCGAGAAGCGCCGCGCCGAGGCGAAGGCGCGGGGGAATTACCGCGGGATCGGGATCTCGACGTATGTCGAGATCTGCGGGCTCGCACCATCGAAGGCGAACTCAGCGCTCGGCGTCGGCTGGGGAGGCTACGAAAGCGCGCGGATCCGCGTGCACGCGACCGGCTCGGTGCAGGTCTTCACAGGGACGTCACCCCACGGCCAGGGCCACGAGACCTCGTGGGCGCAGATCGCGGCGGACGCGCTCGGCGTCAGCCCGAACGACATCGAGGTGCGGCACGGCGACACGTTCGAGTCGCCAGGCATGGGCGTCGGCACGTTCGGGAGCCGCAGCCTCGCGGTCGGCGGCATCGCCGTGCACAAGGCGGCGGAAAAGGTCCGTGAGAAGGTCGTGCAGATCGGCGCGCATCTTCTCGAAGCCTCGCCCGCCGACGTCGTCGTCGAGAACGGCAAGGTCTTCGTGAAAGGGGTGCCTGAGAAGGCGAAGAACTTCGGGGACATCTCCATGGCGGCGTACCTCGCGAACAACCTCCCCGACGGGATGGAGCCCGGCCTCGAGGCGACCGTGTACTACGACCCGCCGAACTTCACGTTCCCGTTCGGGACGCACATCGCCGAGGTCGAGATCGACGGCGAGACCGGCAACGTCCGGATCGAGCGCTACTCCGCGTGCGACGACTGCGGCCGGCAGATCAACCCGATGATCGTCGATGGCCAGCTGCACGGCGGCATCGCGCAAGGTATCGGCCAGGCGCTGTACGAGGGCGCGGTGTACGACGACAACGGACAGCTCCTGTCCGGAAGCATGATGGAGTACCACGTTCCGTCCGCCGAGGACATCCCGATGTTCAACCTCGATCACACCGTGACGCTCACGAACACGAACCCGCTCGGCGTCAAGGGCATCGGCGAAGCCGGCACCATCGGCTCGACGCCGGCCGCGGTCAACGCGGTCATCGACGCGCTTTCACCGCTTGGCATCAAGCACATCGACATGCCCCTGGGGTCGGAGAAGATCTGGCGGGCTATCCGCGCCGCCGGGGAGGGACGGCGATGATCACGCACCCGTTCACGTATCAGGCACCGGCAACCATCGAAGAGGCCGTCCAGCAGCTCGGCAAGGGCGACGACGCGAAAGTCATCGCGGGCGGCCACAGCCTGCTACCCCTGATGAAGCTTGGGCTCGCGCAGCCCGAGACGCTCATCGACCTCCGCCACATCGCGTCACTGCACCAGATCCGCACCGAGGCCGACGGGACGATCGTGATCGGCGCACTCGCGACCCATCGCGATATCGCGCACGACAAGACCGTTCGCGCAAAGCTCGCCGCGCTCGCCGACGCCGCTGGCGAGGTCGGCGACCTCCAGGTCCGCGCACGCGGCACGATCGGCGGCAGCCTCGCGCATGCTGACTCCGCGGCGGACGAGCCCGCACCGACGCTCGCGTACGACGCGACCATCCGTGCCATGGGCCCGGCGGGCCGGCGCGACATCGCGGCGCGCGACTATTTCAAGGGAACGTTCGAGACGGCGCTCGCGGCGAACGAAATAATCGCCGAGATCCGCTTTCCGGCGCCGGCCGGCCGCACCGGCGGCGCGTACGCGAAGTTCGCCCACCCCGCATCGGGATTTGCCGTGACCGGCGTCGCTGCGGTGGTCACGATCAAGTCCGACGGCACCGTCGAGCGCGCCGCAATCGGAGTTGCCGGAGTTGCCGCCGCCGCATATCGCGCGACCGAGGCCGAGCGCGCCCTCACCGGTACGAAGGCCGATGCGAAGGCGATCGTCGAAGCCGCGGCAAAGGCTGCGAACGGGATCACGGCTCTCTCCGACCTCGCGGCCTCGGCCGAGTACCGCAAGCACCTCGTCACCGTCTACGCGAAGCGAGCCATCGAGCGCGCGATCCAGCGCGCCCGCGCGTAAGAGCAGGAACGTCGTAGTGCGCCGGCGCCGCCCTGGCGCTGGCGCACTCTCCCTTCCGCGCTCGTAGCATCGCCAGTCGTGGGCAGTCCCGTGATGTCGTCGGTCGAGGATGTCGCCGCCGCGCTCGAGCGCGAGCGCTACGTCGCCGACCGCTCGCTCGCCGTCACGCTCTTTCTGGCGTTACGCCTGGGCAAGCCGCTCTTCGTCGAGGGGGAGGCCGGGGTCGGCAAGACCGAGATCGCGAAGGCGCTCGCGTCGGCGCTCGGCCGAAAGCTGATCCGTCTTCAGTGCTACGAAGGCCTCGACGTCGCGACCGCCGTGTACGACTGGGACTACCCGCGGCAGATCCTCGAGATCCGCCTCTCCGAAAGCGAAGGGCGCGCCGGCGAGGCCCGCGAGCGCATCTACAGCGAGCGTTTCCTGATCAAACGTCCGCTTCTCGAGGCGATCGCCGGCGAGGGTCCGCCGCCCGTGCTGCTCATCGATGAGATCGACAGGGCCGACGAGGAGTTCGAGGCGTACCTCCTGGAACTTCTCTCCGACTTTCAGATCACCGTGCCCGAGCTTGGTACGTTCCAGGCGGCGGTCCCGCCGCCGGTCATCATCACGTCGAATCGCACGCGAGAGATCCACGACGCTCTGAAGCGTCGGTGTTTGTACCAGTGGATCGACTACCCGAGCGTCGAGCGCGAGCTTGCGATCGTCGCGCGGCGGCTTCCCGATGTGCCTGCCCGGCTCGCGCGAGGCGTGGTCGCGGTGGTGCAGGCCCTTCGACGCGATGACCTCTTCAAACGGCCGGGTGTCGCGGAGACGCTCGATTGGGCGATGGCGCTCGCCGCTCTCGGTACCGGTGAGCTCGACGAGGCCGCGATCGATGGAACGCTCGGCGTCCTTCTCAAGTACGAGGAAGATGTCTCGCGCGTACGTGCCGACATGCTTCCCGGTCTGGTGGCAGAGGCGGCGCGCGCGGGCTGATTCCGGGCCCGACGCTACCGATTCGGATATCACCGGC
>VBGU01000166.1 GCA_005881085.1 Chloroflexota bacterium
TGTTATCCCAAACTTCGGGGCAGGTCACCTACGTGTTACTCAGCCGTTCGCCACTCACTTCAGTCCTTGCGGACTGAAGTCCGTTCGACTTGCATGTTTTATGCACGCCGCCAGCGTTTGTCCTGAGCCAGGATCAAACTCTCCGACAAAACAAAGGACCGTCCTTTCGGAACGGTCACCTTAAGCTTCGAGTTCGATCCAAAAAATCGACGAGTCCGCGCTGTTCGTTCCTGCCACTCTTCAGCTGTTAAAGATCGTGCCCTTTGCCTCCCATGCGGAACTGGCCACGGGCGTGATGTGAGCGGTAATCGTACCAACTAAAAGGTAAGGGAGTCAACGCACTCCCAGCGGGCGACCCACCGCGGGGCTTGCTCGCGGGTCCCTCCCTCGACCACGTAGGGTCTCGGGTCCCACTGCGCGCGCAAGCCCCCGCCGCGGGTCGCCCTTCTCAGAGCCCTCGACGTCCTTCTAATGCGCGACTCACCGTCACCTCATCAGCCCACTCCAAGTCGCCACCCATAGGAAGACCGCGGGCAAGACGAGTGACTCGGACTCCGTTGCCACTCGTCAATTGGGCGATATACATCGCGGTCGCGTCGCCTTCGAGATTCGGATTCGTGGCCAGGATCAGCTCCTCGATGCCACCTTGCTTCAAGCGCTGCGAGAGCTGTGGGATCTTGAGGTCGTCGGGACGCACGCCGTTCACCGGCGAGATCGCGCCGTGTAGCACGTGATACACGCCGCTGTACTGGCCGGTGCGTTCGATGGCGAGGACGTCAAGCGGCTCCTCGACCACGCAGACGATGCGCTTGTCGCGCTCGTCGGATGCGCAGATGGCGCACGGATCGGCCTCGGCGATGTTGAAGCAGGTCGAGCAGTAGCGGAGATCCGTCTTCACGGAACGCACTGCGGCCGCGAGCGCCTCCGCGTCGCTGCTCGACGTGCGAAGGATGTGATACGCGAGGCGCTGCGCCGTTTTGGGCCCGACGCCCGGCAGCTTCGAGAGCTCGTCTATGAGGCGTGCGAGCGGACGCGCGAGGGCCGTCGGCACATCACATCCCCGGAAGCTTCAAGCCGCCGGTGAGGCCACCGAGCTTGTCGGCCGCGAGCTGTTTCGACTTCGCGAGCGCGTCGGTGGTCGCGACGCGCACGAGGTCCTCGAGGGTGTCGACGTCTTCCGGATCGACTGCCTCCTTCTTGATGCGGACCTCTTTGCACTCCTGCGTCCCGGTCATGACGACGACGACCGCGCCCCCGCCGGCGGATCCCTCCACCGTCATGGCACCGAGCTCTTCCTGGGCCTTCGCCATGTCGGCTTGCATCTTCTGCGCGAGCTTTTGAATGTCGCCGAAATTCTTCATTCGATCTCCATGATGCGGTCCGGTCGACCGAGTGTGTCGATGGCCGCACGCAGCATCGGATCGTCGGTCGCGGCTTCAGGCACGCCGGCCTGGCGCACGCACTTCACGCGGATCGTCGCGTTCAGGATCTCGGAGAGGTCCTGCTCGAGCTCGGCTCGGCGCTTCTCCTGCCAGAGCAAGCGCGCGAACTCTTCTCCGAAGCCGATGACGATGGTGGCGCCTTCGATCGCGAGCGGCTCCGCTTTCGCGAGCTGCGCGGCCTTGCCGATGCTGCGCTCCTTCGCGCGATCGACGAGCTCGCCCCACGCTTTGCGGACGGTCTCCAGCTTCACGACGGGTGACGCCGCGCCGACGGTGATCGTGGTCTCTGTGACGACGCGGCGCTCGGCGATGGCGACCATCGACCCACGCGGCGCGTCACGCCTCGATTCGGAACGCGTCGGGGACGGAGGGGTCGGTCTCGTCGCGGGACGATCAGCCTCGCGCCGCGCGTCCGGCGGCGGCGCGACCTTCTCGCTCGAGGTCACGAGATCCAGGATCGCGAGCTCGAGCGGGAGGGGTGTGCCCTCGCTCGTTCGGAGATGCTGCTCAGTCTCGATCAGGCGCTTCGCCATCTTCGCGAGCTGATCCAGAGAGAGTCCCTGCGCCTGCGCGCGCAGCTTGGTCGCCATCTGCTCGCTCACGGCCTCGGGCGGGTTGCCGGTCGCGCGCGTGAACACGAGCGCGCGGGCGTGTTCGATCGCGCGGCGGACAAAGAGACGGAGGTCGCGCCCGTCGTCGACGAGGCGGCCGATGAGCTCCACGCCCTTCGCCCCATCCGCAGCGGCGAGCGCATCAAAAAGCGCCGCGGTCTCCTCCCAGTCCGACGCGCCGAGCAGGTCGTCGACTTCCTTCAACGTGATGGGTCCATTGGCGAACGCGATGACCATGTCCAGCATGCTCTCGGCATCGCGAAGGGAGCCTTGCGCGTGGCGCGCGATCGCATCGAGCGCAGCTGGATCGGCGCGGAGCTTCTCCTGCTCGACGATGTTCGCGAGCTGCGCGACGACGCCCTTGTGAGGAATGCGGCGGAGGTCGAAGCGCTGCGTGCGCGAAACGATCGTGGCCGGGATCTTCTGCGCCTCGGTCGTCGCCAGGATGAACATCGCGTGCGGCGGGGGCTCCTCGAGCGTCTTCAGGAGCGCGTTGAACGCCTCGGTCGTGAGCTGGTGCGCCTCGTCGATCACGTACACCTTGTATTGCCCCATGGACGGAGCAAAACGGACTTTGTCGCGGAGATCGCGCATCTCATCGATGCCGCGATTCGAGGCGGCGTCTATCTCGATGAGGTCGAGGAAGCGGCCTTCGCGGATGGCGACGCACGTCTCGCAGCGATCGCACGGCTCTCCGTCTTTCGCGTTCGGGCAGTTCACGGCCTTCGCGATAAGCCGGGCGATCGACGTCTTTCCGGTCCCTCGGACCCCCGCGAGAAGGTACGCGTGGGCGACCTGGCCACTCGCGATCGCGTTCCGGAGCGTGCGCGTGACGTGCTCCTGTCCCACGATGGCGGAGAAGGTTTGGGGGCGGTAACGCCGATAGAGAGCGGCGCGCTCTGGCACCGTGCGATGTTAATGGGAGATGGCCGTGCACCCTCCCTCGATCGCGACATCTCGAACACGCACACGCGCATTGGCTCGGATCAGGCTTGCCTGCGGCACGAAGCGACGACCGCTTACCGCTGCTTCCTTCCGGATCTGACGGGGTTCACGGGCCGTTTCTGCACAGGACCCGATCGTCAACGCCTCCGCGCGCGTGCAGGATCCGCGATGCCGGACCTCAGGAGGGGATTCAGCCCCGCTGGAGCGGATTGCGGGTACAGGGCACCGCTAGCTCCCCGCCTAGCACGACCGTCACGATGGTATCGCGCGATGGCATTCGGCGGTCGTCGCTCGTGCTCGTATTTGGCAGCGACAGGACGGGTGTCACCGCCCGCGAAGTAGCGGCGGCGCGCACGACAACGACCCCGACCGGATCTTGCGCATCGACCGCGATGCGCACGCAGCCACTCCCCGCGGGGACGGTCAGCGGAACGGTTAGCCCCGCCAGGCTCTGCGGCAATTCGAACTCCTGCCCCGGCATCAGGAAGGTGGCCGTCCTTCCGATCACCGTCCCGGAATCGATCGATGCACGGGCGCGATCCGGTGAGTCACGATGCCGGAAGCGCTAGATTGGGGAGAGGCGGGTTGACGTTAACCACGTCGACCCCGAATGCAGATCTCCTGGCCCGACTCGCGGCGTCAAGCCGCGCCCGGCCAGGAATCCCGAATGTCGCCAAAAGCACGAGCAACGCGAGCAGCGCACGTGTCACCATGGCTTGGTTGTGAAAGTCGGTATGGACAAGCCAACCTGTCCGGGGAGCCGCCAGGCGTGCAATCCCTCGCGGCGGAACAACCCGCCGTGCCCATGCGTTCTATAGGTGATGAAAACTTCTGGACTCCCCTGTCGCGCCAACCACGACTGCGACGTCGTCTTCACTGTGATGCCCCAGGACTCGATGGACGCACTGCGTGAGGCTGCTGCCAAGCGCAATGCCCATGAGCTCGAGGCGCACCAGTACACCCACATCGCGACCACGACTCTCGGCTCATCGACCTTCGCCCAGGGGCCGGCGGCTCGACGCCCGCGTGGCCGCAGGCGCAAGGAAGAGGAGCTGAACGTCATCTAACGACCCTAGCGGTCGACTTGGATGACGCGCTCCGCTATCTCTCCAAGGTCCCGTCCGACAATGTCGGGCCGCTCGAGTAGTGGGTTCCACACAGCGCCAGGCCTTTCGACGAAGGCCGCGGCGCACCCTGCCCGCAAAGCCCCCTGCACGTCCCAGACGTGCGCGGCGACCAGGCGGATCTCGGCCGGCGCTACGTCGAGCTCGCGCGCCGCGTTCGCGTAAGCCTCCGCGGCCGGCTTGAGCCGCTTCCCGCTGTCGGCTGAGAGCGCCTTCTCGAACAGGTCAGCGAGCTTCGCGTTTCGCAGCTGGGCCTCCTCGACCTCCGCGGTCGAATTGGTCAGCGCCGCGAGCCTGAAGCCCGCCGAACGAAGCCGCTCGAGCGCGGGGCGAACATCGGGATGAGGGGGTAGCGTTCGAACGCCCGCGATGATCGCGCGCTCATCCTCGGGGCTCACGCGAAGATCCCGCCGCAGCGCGGTGATGGCGAGAGCCGCGCGAAAATGCTCCCCGAACGGTTTGTATGGGCCGGTGATGGTGGTGAGGAACGCCGACTGGAGCATCGTCTGAAACCACTCCACGCGAACCTGCGCGTCCCCGAACACACGTTGAAAGTGCGGATCGAGCGCGCTCAAATCGAGCAGCGTTTCGTTGACGTCGAAAACAAGGACGCGTTTCACTAACTTTCAGCGGAGAGGGTGGGATTCGAACCCACGGAGCTTTCGCTCACAGACTTTCCAGGTCTGCGCCCTAAGCCAGACTAGGCGACCTCTCCCTTCGAAAATCGTAACTCTGTAAGTGCGCCGACGACCGAAACCCTCTTTACGCGACAGGGACCCCCCGGCCTTCGGCCGGCGCCCCATCGCGCGGGGGCCCTCGGTCGTCGACGCACTCGGATTCCCGTTTTCGGGTCGATCTATTTGAGAGGGTTTCGGCGATCGACGCGTGGAACTTGTTGTTGCGGCGGAGAGGGCGGGATTCGAACCCGCGAGGCTTTCGCCTACCGCTTTTCGAGAGCGGCACCATCAACCACTCGGACACCTCTCCACATCGAAGTCTAAACTTTCGATCACCCGTGAAGCGCTTCCACTACGCATGGATCGTTGTCCTCGTGACGTTCTTCGCACTTCTCGCGGCGCAGGCGGTGCGCGCCGCACCGGGCGTGATCATCACGCCCCTCGAGTCTGAATTCGGCTGGTCGAGAACGGAGATCTCGCTCGGGATCTCGCTCAGCATCCTCACCTTCGGACTGGGCGGCCCGCTCGGTGGAACGCTCATCGACCGCTTCGGTGCGCGGCTCGTAATGCTCGTCGGCGACCTTCTTATCGTCGGTGGCCTTCTCGGCCTCATCTTCGTGCGCGATCTCTGGCAGATGTATCTGCTGTGGGGTCTTCCCATCGGCATCGGCACGGGGGCGGTCGGCGGCGTTCTCGGTGCAGCGGTGGCCCATCGCTGGTTCCGCACCCACCGCGGCGTGATCATCGGCGCGCTCGGCGCCGCCACGAGCGCCGGCCAGCTGATTTTCGTTCCAGCGATGGCGCAGCTGACCGTGACCGAGGGCTGGCGCTGGGCGCTCGGCATCGTGCTCATCGCGTGCGCGGTGATGCTCGTGCCAGTCGCCGTTTTCATGCGCGACCGTCCCGAGCAGGTCGGCGCGGTCCCGTTCGGGCAGGGCGCGTTGGTGACCGCGGCCGAACGAGCCGACGATCGACGGAGCACGTCGCTGCGCGACGCGATGCGCACGCGCGATTTCTGGCTGCTCGCCGGCAGCTTCTTCGTGTGCGGTTACACCTCCAATGGACTCGTCGGCACGCATCTCATCCCTCACGCGATCGAGCACGGCTTTACTGAGGTCATGGCGGCTAGCGCTGTCGCTCTGCTCGGCTCGATGAACATCGTCGGAACCCTCGCCTCAGGCTGGCTGACCGATCGCTTCGACAATCGCAAGCTCCTTGCCGGCTATTACGGATTCCGCGCGCTGAGCCTCTTCGCGTTGCCGCTGATCTACGACGTGAAGTGGCTGCTGCTGTTCGCGTTCGTCTACGGCCTTGACTGGATCGCGACGGTGCCGCCGACCGCGAACCTGGTGGCTTCGATCTATGGCCGCGCCTCGCTCGGGACCATCTACGGCTGGATCTTCTTCTCGCATATGCTCGGCGCGGCGATCGCGGCGTTCGCGGGTGGTTTCTTCCGCGACCTTTTGGGCGACTACCACCTGATGTTCATTTCCGCCGGGATCCTTGGGTTCGTCGCGGTCGCGCTCGCGCTGCGGATCAGCACATCGGCGGTGACGAGGATGGCGGCGCCGGTTTTAGAAGTCGCTCGTCCGTAACTTGCAGGGGAGGTCGTCATGGCTATCCAGACACGAACGCGCGTAACGAAGGGCAAAGCAAAGAACATCGACGCCTGCGCCGACGATCGCGGCATCATCCGTGCGGCCGCGATGGATCAACGCGGCTCGCTGATGCGCGAGATCGGCAAGCAGGGCGGCGCCGGGACGCCTGAGTCGCTCACGGAGTTCAAGACGGCCGTGACGAAGGCGCTGACGCCGTACGCGACGGCCATCTTGATGGATCCCGAATACGGACTCCCTGCGCTCAAGGCGAAGGCGCCGAACGCGGGCGTCCTGCTCGCGTACGAGAAGTCCGGGTACGACGCGGACCCCGAGAACCGGATGCCCGACGTCCTCGACCGGTGGACGGTCCGGCACCTCGTGGAAGCTGGCGCGAACGGCATCAAGGTCCTCATCTACTACGACCCGTTCGACGACAAGGAGCTCAACCTTCGCAAGGAGATCGTGATCGAGCGGATCGGAGCCGAGTGCGCGGCGAACGACGTCCCCTTGTTCGTGGAGCCGCTCGCATACAAGAAGGGCATGGACGAGAAGGGCCTCGAGTTCGCGAAGCGAAAGCCTGAGGCCGTGAAGAAGTACATGGCGACGTTCTCCGAAGCGCGCTTTGGGATCGACATCCTCAAGGTCGAAGTGCCGGTGAACATGGCGTTCGTACAGGGCTCGAAGGCGAACAAGAGCGGTGACGTCGCGTATACGAAGGCGGAAGCGCTGCGGCATTTCAGAGAGGCAGCCGACGCCGCGACGAAGCCGTTCATCTATCTCTCGGCAGGCGTGAGCGACGATGTCTTCCGCGAATCGCTCGAGTACGCGGCCGAGTCGGGAGCGACATTCAGCGGCGTGCTCTGCGGCCGCGCGACGTGGCTCGAAGGTCTGCCGATCTATGCAAAGCAGGGGCGCGCCGCGTTCGACGCGTGGCTCGCCGACAAGGGCGTGCGCAACATCCAGATGCTGAATGAGGTACTCGAGCACACGGCGAAGCCCTGGTGGACGGTCTATGGAGGGCGCGAGGCAATAGCGAGCTAGAGCGACCTATGCTCCGGCCGTGACGGGAGAGGTGCACGAGGTCGTCCTCCGCACCAAGGGGCTGGTCAAGCGATTCGGATCGATCACGGCCGTCGATGGGCTCGATCTCGAGGTCCGGCGCGGCGAGGTCGTCGGCCTTCTCGGGCCGAACGGAGCGGGCAAGAGCACGACGATCGGCATGGTCCTCGGGCTCATCACTCCGACCGCTGGGACCGCCGAAGTGCTGGGTCGTGACATCCGCGTGCGGCGCGAGGATGCCCTCGCCGGCGTGGGCGCGATGCTCGAGGTCACCTCCTTCTATCCGTACCTTTCCGGCCGCGACAATCTCGCCGCGGTCGCGCTGCTGCGCGGCGGCGGCGCGCTGGCGCGGGTCGACCCCTTGCTCGCGCGGCTCGGGCTGGCCCAGCGGGGCGGGTCGAAGTTCCGGACGTACTCGCTCGGCATGCGGCAGCGGCTCGGCATCGCGTCGACGCTCCTCGCCGATCCGGCTCTCGTGATCCTCGACGAGCCGGCGAACGGCCTGGATCCGGCGGGGCAGCGCGAGATTCGCGAGCTCATTCGCGAGCTCGCCGGCGAGAACCGCGGCGTGCTCCTCGCGAGCCATCTCCTGCACGAGGTCGAGCAGGTCTGCGACCGCGTCCTGGTCATCAAGAAGGGCAAGCTCATCGCGAGCGGCACGATCGCCGAGGTCACGCGAGGCGGCGGCAACTACTTCGAGATCGTCGTCGACGACAAGCCCCGCGCCGCCGAGATCCTGCGCGGCCTTGGCATCAAGGAGATCCGGGAGACGCCGACTGGTCTCGACGTCGTCGCCGATCCGACGCGCGGGGGCGAGATCAACCGCGCGCTCGCGTCGGCCGGCCTCTACGCGAGTGCGATCGTGCCGCGTGCCAGCTCTCTCGAGGACGTTTTCATGGAGCTCACCGAGCCGGAGTCGCCGAGTGCTTCGCCTGTTTCGTAGCGAGATCTACCGGCTCCGGCGCCGGTGGATGCCGTTGCTGATGCTCCTGATCATCGCGCTCGCCGCAGTGGGTATCTATCTACTGGTCTACCTCTCGGTGCAGGCGCAGCTGCAAGCCGTCCGGACCGGCGCAATCCCCTCACCACCGGGCGGGGAGCAGGCGATGAGCCAGACGCTGCGCGAGCTGCGCCCTGACCGGGTGCAGGGCTTCGGTGTCCAAATCGTGAGCGGCCTCGGGAGCCTGATGCTCATCGTGTTCGCCGCGAGCCACATCGGCACGGAGTTCGGCTGGGGCACGTTCCGCACGTTGCTCGCGCATGGGGCGGGGAGGGGTGCGTTCCTTGGCGCGAAAGTTCTGTCGCTGGCGCTGTACGCGGCGGTCTTCGTGTTCCTCGGCGTCGTCGCGGCGATGCTCGGGAGCTATATCGTGACCGCGATCTCCGGCGAGGCCGCGGGCGGACCGGACGTCGGAGCGATCACAGACGCGGGGCGGCGGCTGTATTACACGCTCCTGCCGTACATGG
>VBGU01000160.1 GCA_005881085.1 Chloroflexota bacterium
AGCGTGAGCGCGACGCCGTCGGTCGCGTAAGCCGCGAAGCCGTTGCCTGCCACTGATCCCTCGCGATAGCTCGATGCGACATCGGCCACGTCCGCGCCCGCGATCCGGAGTCGCGCGAGCTCGCCTGACGCGTCCGTCGCGACGAAGCGGTCGCCCGCCTGAAGCGTTCGCCCCTCCTCCGCCTCCGCGGTCGCCGCGGCCACTCCTGCTACGACGCGAAGCTCGCGTCGGCCCGGCGGCGTCCACGTGACCGGCTCCAGAAGCTCGCGCAGATCGACGCGATCGAGGCCGCGCGCCTGCGCGAGAAGATCGGTGCGCCCGACGAGGTCGGTCGTCGCGCGGACGCCGAGCTGCGCGGCGATGCGGGCGAGCTCCTCACGGAGCGCCGTGAAGAACCGGGTGAGGTTCTCGACCGCGCGCTCGAACTCGCGTGGCTCGAATCGCTTCACGCCGCGGTCGGTCGCCTCGGCAACGGACTCGAGCTGCGTCGCTATGCCGACGTGGCAGGTGTCGAGCTGGCAACCGCGGCAGATCGTGCAACCGATCGCGACCATCGCGAGCGTCCCGAAGCCGACGCGGTCGGCGCCGAGGCAGAGCATCTTCGCCACATCGAGAGCGCTCTTCATGCCCCCGTCGCACCAGAGCTCGACCACGTCGCGAAGACCCGAGGCGACGAGCGCGCGATGCGCCTGCGCGACGCCGATCTCCACAGGCAGGCCCGCACGGCGGAGCGCGTGCTGGCGCGCGGCGCCGGTGCCCCCGTCGAAGCCCGACAGCGTGACGATGTCGGCTCCCGCCTTCGCGATGCCGACCGCGATGACGCCGATGTCCGGCACGACCGGGACCTTGACCGAAACGCGCGCGCGCGGATTCACGGTCTTGAGCTCGTGGACGACCTGGGCGAGATCTTCGATCGAGTAGATGTCGTGGTTGTTCGAAGGCGAGATGAGGTCGATGCCCGGCTGCGCGTTGCGCGCGAGTGCGACCTTCTTGGAAACCTTGCGCGCCGGCAGGTGACCGCCCTCGCCGGGCTTGGCGCCCTGCCCGATCTTGATCTCGAGATAGTTCGACGAGTTCGCGAGCAAGGCCGACACGCCGAACCGGCCCGACGCGATCTGCTGACCGCGATTGCGCGGATAGCGGCCGATCAGATCGGGAAGCTCCCCGCCCTCGCCGTTGACGCAGAGCAGGTCGATCCGCGCCATCGCCTCGGCGTACGCGCGGTACGCGGTCTCGCCCTGCGATCCGAACGACATCGACGAGATGTAGAAGGGCCCGGCGTGCTCGCCCGCCGAGGTATCGGCCGCGCCGTCCGCATCGTCGAGCGGGCGGCTGAAGTCGACAAGATGCCGCAACGAGACCGGGTGCATGGTCTCAAGCTCGCGGAGCCGCTCGGCGTATGTCGCGTACGGCGCTTCGCCGTTGGCGACCGCGAGCGCCGTCTTCCAGGCGCGAGGCCAGATCCGGAAGGCGGGCTCGAGCCGCGCGTCGCGTCGCTCACGGAGCATCGACGCGCGCGCGAACCCTTCCTCGGCTATCCGGTCCCACCCGAGTCCGATCTCGTCGCTCGCGCAGAACGTCTCGAGCCCTGCAAAGCGCGCGACCTCGGGCGCGAGACCCACCGCCGCGAGCTGCCGGCCATAACCGCGGAGCTCGTGGATCCCGAGCGTCGACATGACCTTCTCGATGCCTTTCCGGAGCGCCTCGACGAGGTTGCCGAGCGCGTCGGGGTCCGCCGTGGCGATCGCGTACTCGAGCAGCAGGTACGGGTTCACCGCGTCCGCGCCGAGCGCGAGCGCGACCATCACGTCGTGGAGGTTGCGGATGCTCCCCGCCGAGACGACGAGCGCGCAGTCCCGACGAAGGGAAGGCTGAGCGACGAGCGCGCGGTGCGCCGCCGCGATCACGAGGTGCGGGTCGAGCCACGCGCGGCCCTCGTTCATCACGCCGTGATCGCGCACCACGACGAGCTGCGCGCCCCCGCGGACCCCCCGCGCCGCCGCCGCGCCGAGTCGGGCGAGGGCGTCGCGCGGGTGCTCCTCCCAATCGCGATCGGCTTCGAGGAAGACCGGCGGGAGCTTCGCATCCGTCGTGAACCGCGCGACGACGTCGTCGATAAGCCACGTCCCCTTCTGACGCGCGAGGGCGCGGAAGTCGTCGCTGCGCAGGCCGGTCCAGGCGGGGTGGCCGCCAAGCAGGAGCGGCGTCGCGAGCTCGATCCAGCGGCGCGAGTCGTGCGCGTGCGGCGCGGGACGCGGGCCGAGCAGGACGCGCGTCGAGAAGTGCTCGATCTCGCGCTCGCGGTCAATCGCGGGATTCGTCACGACGGCCACCGTCTCGTGAAGGTGGTCCGCGAGATTCGCGCGCGGCGCGAGCGCGGCGAGCGGTCCGTCGTAGCCGAGCGAACCGATCGGCTCGTTGCCGGTCTCCATCATGAAGGCGGCCATCTTTAGATCGTCGGGCTCGAACCCGAGCGCCGCGAACTGACGTTCGCGACGGACGGACACGTCGTCCATCTCGTCGGGCGGGGTCCCGATCTCCCACCGCTTGGCGACGCCGATCGGCTCGGCGGGCCCGCCGCACAAAAGATGCGAGCGAAGCCCGTTCATCGCGACGCCACGCAAGCGACGCGCCGCGAGGAACTTATCGCGGACGGCATTCTGATCGAGCAATCGCCATCCCATGTCGCGGCGAAGCGCGACGCGCTCGCCTGGCGCGAGCGGGACCGGGTCGCTGACGTACCGCTCGAGCGGGATGAACCCGCGTTCGCTGGCAAAGACGTGCTCGTCCTCGGTCTCCACGTGCCAGAGCGGCCGCAGACCGAGCGCATCGACGCCGAAGATGCATGTGTCGCCGACGCGGACCAGGATCCCGGCCGGTCCCTGGGCGAGTGGTCCGATGGCGGCGCGCCCCTGCACATACGCGTCCTGAAGGTCGGCGCCCATCCGCTTCATCTCGTTGACGATCGGCGGGAAGAGAAGCTCGATCGATTCGACCACGGTCAGTCCGTGACGGATCACCAGCGCGCGGATCGCCGCATCGACGTCCTGCGAATCGCTGCCATCGCGCGAGAGCGGAAGGCCCAGCGCGCGCGCCTCCTCGCGAAGCCGGCTGATCGTGTTGATCTCACCGTTGTGCGCGAACACCGGGAAGGGCTGCACGCGCGTGAAGCTCGTCGACGTGTTCGTCGCGTAGCGGTTGTGTCCGAAGGCGGACGACGTCGCGAAGCGCGGATCGGCGAGGTCGGCGAAGTACGACGTGAGCTGATGCCCCGCCCCGCGGAGCTTGTAGACGGTCGTATGGCGCGACAGGCTCACCACCGTCGCGGAAGTCACTCGCTCGATGTCGACGCCGGCCTCGTAAAGCGCGCGCGATCCGAGGGTGGCGCCGCGCGGCGCGAGGAGCGCGAGCTGAAGGAACCGCGGAGCCTCGATGCGTCCGCGCGGGCCAAGCGCGGCCTCATCGGTCGTCTCGGTGCGAGCGAGCAGGGTCTCGATGCCACGGCCGGCGAGGATCGCGACGATGGTCTTCACGTCCGCGGGGTCGTCATGGAAGAAGTGCCCGACTGCGAAACGCTCCAGCTGCACGGCCGTCTCATCGCGGCCCGTCCGCTCGAGCTCGTGCGCCCACAGCGCGCGCGGGATGTCGGTCAAAACACCGGCGCCATCACCTTCGCCGTCGACGACACCAGATCGATGCGCGAGCGAAGCCATGCCGTGGAGCGCGAGCTCGAGGACCGCGCGCGTAGGCCGCGCGTCCTTGCGCGCTATCGCGACCAGCGCACAGGCGTCGTGCTCGCTCGCCACGTTTCCTCCCGGCATTAATAAAGAAGCCTCCCGCTCTCGGGAGGCCTTCGTCGCGTCGTGGTGTGAACGGTCGCGACTAGGCCTCGTCCTCCGACGCTGCTGCTGCGGACGAGGTAATGCGGTCGCTCACGGGTCGAGATTATGGGAGCGGAAGGTTGCGGAACAGCCCTCGGATAGTCGCGTTTCGGTGCTGATGCTAGGCACGGACGAGGACTTCGACGGGATCGCCGACGCGGATCGGCCCGGAAACGGCGCTCACGGTGCAGAGCGCACCGCGCCGCCCGAGAAGCGACTGCCGGAATGCCTCGCGGTCCGGAACGCCGAGCAGCTCGCCGATGTGCGTGCACGGCTCACACGGGCCGTTGACCCGCAGCGTCACGCCTCCGATGCGGAGCTCCGTGTCCATTGGCAGGTTGGTCACGTCGGGAAGCCCCTCGATCGTGATCTCCTCGCGAAGATCGCCGGGCTTGAGGTTGAGCGCGTCGAGGGTGGCGCGGTCGATGACGAGCACAGCGCGCGACGAGCGGTGAGCGTGAACGTCGCCCTCGATTCCGCCATCGACCCGCCCGACCGCCTCAGCGACGGGCGCCGGGCTTCCGTGCTTCTCCGCGCGGACCTGGAGCGAAATGTCGCGGCCGTTCATAGTTTCCTGCGAACGATACAAAAGTCACCGTAGTTCTCCGCAATCTCGAAACCTGCCTTTTGGTACATCGATAGCGGACCGACGTACTGAGACCAGACCCACCGCGAGGGTTCGACTTCTCCCGCCCGAGGGTAGGCCTCCGCGGTCCTCAAGCCGCGCGAGCGCAAATGCTCGACTGCGGCTTCCAGAAGTTGCGTCGCGATTCCCTGTCGGCGTTGGTCGGGTGCCACGACAAAGCAGACGATCGCGCCGACGTCGCTTGCGGGCTCGCCCGGGACGCTCTTCAGCTCGGACTTCGGCGCGGCGTGGCACCAGCCGACGACACGACCGAGGCGATAGGCGACGAGCCCGTTGGCCTTCGCGGATCTGATCAGGCTGCTTCGCAGGGTCCGGTTCTGCTCTTTCGTCCGTGACTCGTAGTCCTCGACGATCCGTTCACAGCAAAAACATTTCGCCCAGTTCGGGTTATCCGCGTACGCGACCATGTCGAAGTAGTGCATGACCGCGTCGTGCTGGTCGGGCGTGATAGGCCGGATCGCGACGTCGCTCACCGCCCGAGTCTCCCACAATGATCCACGTGAACATCTGGTCCGTCGGTCATGGCGCGCGGCCACTCGAGGAGTTCATCGCGACGCTGCGGGCGGCCGATATCGGAGCGCTCGCGGACGTCCGGCTCATTCCCGGATCCCGGCGGCATCCGCACTTCGGCGCCAAGTCGCTCGAGGCGGCGCTCAGGGAGATGGGCATCACCTACGTCCACCTGCCGGAGCTCGGCGGACGCCGCGAGCCGCGGGCGGATTCGCTGCACCGCGCGCTGCGAGTCGCCGCGTTCCGCGGGTACGCGGACCACATGGCCAACGAAGAGTTCGCGCACGGCCACAAGCGCCTGACCTCGCTCGCGCGCGAATCACGCACCGCCTTCATGTGTGCCGAAACCCTCTGGTGGCGATGCCACCGCAGATTGCTCGCGGATCGCCTCTCCGTGGACGGGTGGACCGTCACGCATCTTTTCGGACCGGGGAAGAGTGAACCGCACGTTCTCTGGGACGCGGCACGGACCCTGGACGGACACCTTGTGTACGACGCTGGGGCGTTACCGTTGCCGACGTGACGCGGACCTGGGACGCGGATTGGGACGAGCGCAAAGCCGGCAAAGGCTGCCCGATGTGCGCCGAGGGCCGTCCCGACGATACGTATGGAAACGCGCGCGTCTTCGCCGGGCGCGTGTCCGACGCTTACCTCGTGCGTGGCGACATCGGCCAGCCCGGATACACGATCGTGATCTGGCGCGGCGGTCACATCGCCGACCTCACTGAGCTGACCGATTCGGA
>VBGU01000161.1 GCA_005881085.1 Chloroflexota bacterium
CGGCAACACGTACCAGGAAGCGATCGGGCAGGGCTTTGTTGCTGTCACGCCGCTGCAGCTCCTGAACGCATATGCCGCGGTCGCGAACGGCGGGACGCTCTGGCAGCCGCATCTTCTAAGACAGGTGACGGACGCCTCCGGCAAGAGCGTGCCGATCCCTGAGTGGAAATCACAGAAGCTCGACATGACCCAGGAGAACCTCCGGCTGCTTCGTGAGTCCGCGCGTCGCGTCGTGACGATCGGCCACGCGTACATGCCGAACTTGAAAATCCCGATCGCAGGTAAGACGGGCACGGCCGAATTCGGCGCGTCGGCCGGCAAGGACAGCGCCGGCCGCAACAAGCTCGGGTTCCACAACTGGTTCGTGTCGTTCGTCCCGCAGGCCGACAACACGGACCCGACGGCGAAGGTCGCCATGGTGATCTTCACCTACGACTCGTCGAAATCGCTCTGCGAGCTGTGCTTGAACCCGGCCGTCGGGATGACCCAGCGGATTCTCGAGCAGTACCTCGGGGCGAATAAGTGAGCGTCCGACCCCTGGCGCTGTCGCGTCCCGCGACGCCGCTGCACGACCGGCCTGCCCCGCGGCGGTGGGTGCAGCTCGATCCGATCCTACTGATCGTGACCCTGCTCCTCATCGGCTACGGCCTCGTGATGACGTACTCGACGACCGCCGAGACACGCACGTTCACCGGAGATCCGATGCAGTTCGTCATACGCGGCGCGATATGGGCCGCGGTCGGGATGGGGGCAATGGCCGCGATCGCTCTCTTCGACTACGCGTGGCTCGGCGCGTTCGCGCCCCTGCTGTACGTCTTCACGCTTGGGCTGCTCTCGGTGGTGCTCGCGATCGGAACGTCGAGCCTCGGCGCGCAGCGGTCGGTCAACATCGCCGGCCTTTCCTTCCAGTTCAGCGAGGTCGCGAAGGTCCTGATGATCATCGTGCTCGCGAAGTTCTTCGCCGATCGCCGCGCGTCGATCGGCTCCCCGCTGACGATGCTGCTTGGGCTCGGGCTGCTCGCGCCGGCCGTGCTCCTCGTCTACCGGCAGCCCGACCTTGGCACGAGCCTGGTGTTCATCGCGATCTTCTTCGGCATCGCGTTCCTGGCCGGTGCACGGATCTGGCAGCTGGTCGGGCTCGTCGCGATCGCCGCCGCGTCGTTCCCCATCGTCTGGGCCCTCCTCAAGGACTACCAGCGGGCGCGGCTCTCGGCATTCCTCGATCCATACGCCGATCCACAGGGAGCGGGCTGGAACATCATCCAGTCGCTCATCGCAGTTGGATCGGGCGGAGCGACGGGGAAAGGGCTCACCGCCGGCACGCAATCGCCTCTTGGCTACCTCCCGATCGCGGAGTCCGACTTCGTGTTCTCGGGCCTCGCGGAGGACCTCGGGTTCGCGGGTGCCGTGATCCTGTTTGCCCTCTACATCGTGCTGCTCATCGCCGCCCTCCGCGTCGCCCTCCGCGCGAAGGATCCGTTCGGGATGCTCGTCGGCGCCGGCATCGCGACGATGCTCCTCTTCCAGATCATGGTGAACGTCGGCATGGCGATCTCGCTCATGCCGGTGACCGGGATCCCGCTTCCCTTCATCTCACACGGCGGCAGCTCGCTCGTGTCGATCTGCTTCGCCCTTGGTGTTCTGCAATCGATCTCGATGCGTCGCGAGCCCGAGGGGCCCTAGTCCGTATACTTTTCAGCGAACGGCCACGAACGGGAGCAGTACGCGAATCCCCTCGACGAAGAGAGCCGGCGGCAGGTGCGAGCCGGCGTCGCGGGAGCGCGGAACTCGCCCGGGAGCCGCGGGAGCGAACCGTCTAGGCGCTAACTCCCGCCGGGGTCACGCCCGTTACCAACGTGCTCGAGCGGAGAGCATCGGGGCTGTGGCGCAGTGGGAGCGCATCACACTGGCAGTGTGGGGGTCGCGGGTTCGAATCCCGCCAGCTCCACGCGGCGAGGCCGCGGACATGATGCCCTCAATTGGGGTGGTACCACGGAGGTCTTTCGTCCCCAGGGGTAGGGGCCCTGGCCGCGCAAGCGGAACGGAAGGCCTTTTTGTATTCCTGAAAGGAGGTCATATGACGAGCGAAGTGGAAAAGAAGATCGATCGCTACACACCGGCCACCATCGAAGAGAAATGGCGCGATCGCTGGGCCTTGTCCGGCCTCCACAACACGCCGGACGTTTCGGACAAGCCGAACTTCTATTTCCTGACGATGTTCCCGTACCCGTCGGGCGAGATACACATAGGTCACTGGTACGCGTTCGCTCCGCCGGACGCCGCCGCACGTTTTCTTCGCATGCGCGGTCACAACGTGCTGTTCCCGATGGGCTTCGACGCCTTCGGCATCAATGCCGAGAACGCGGCGATCGACCGCGGGATCCACCCGGCGGTATGGACCGAAAAGAACATGGCGCACATGCGCGATCAGTTCAATCGCATGGGCGCCGCGATCGACTGGCGACGCGAAGTCGTCACGTGCTACCCCGAGTACTACCGGTGGAACCAGTGGATGTTCCTGAAGCTGTTCGAGAAGGGCCTCGCCTACCGCGGCGACGCGCCCGTTAATTGGTGCCCGCGCGACGAAACGGTTCTCGCGAACGAGCAGGTGATCGCGGGCCGGTGCGAGCGGTGCGACACGCTCGTCGTGAGACGTCAGATGACCCAGTGGTTCTACAAGATCACGCAGTACGCGGACGAGCTGCTGAAGTTCGAGGGCCTCGATTGGCCCGAGCGCGTGCGCGTGCTCCAGACGAACTGGATCGGCCGCTCGGAAGGGGTTGAGCTCGCGTTCGCGGTCGAGGGCCACGTGGGCGACGCGATACGGTTTTTCACCACGCGTCCCGACACGATCTACGGCGCGACATTCATGGTCCTGGCGCCCGAGCACCCGCTCGTCGCGAAGATCACCGCGCCGGCCAAGCAGGCCGAGGTCGAGCGCTACGTCGAGACGGCGCGCAACATGGCCGAGATCGAGCGCACCTCGGCGGAGCGCGAGAAGACAGGGGTCGACACCGGCGCGTTCGCCCGCAACGTCTTCACCGGCGAACGCATACCGATCTGGGTGGCGGACTACGTCCTCGCGACGTACGGAACGGGCGCGATCATGGCCGTCCCCGGCCACGACGAGCGCGACTTCGCGTTCGCCAAGAAATATCGCCTCGAGATCCGGGAAGTGATCTCCCCGGATGGCAAGGAGCACGACCGCCTGGACGCGCCCTACATCGGGGAGGGGAGCATGGTCCGGAGCGGACCGTGCAGCGGCATGCAGAGTGAGAACGGCAAAAAGGCCGTCGCGGAGGAGGCGAAAAAGCGCGGCATCGGCGGCCCATCGGTCACGTATCGCCTGCGCGACTGGCTCATATCGCGCCAGCGTTACTGGGGAACGCCGATCCCGATCGTGCACTGCGAGCGCTGTGGCGCGGTACCGGTCCCGTACGACCGGCTCCCGGTCGTGCTGCCACGCGACGTCGAGTTTACCGGCCGAGGTGGCTCGCCGCTGACCCACGTCGCGGCGTTCGTCGACACGACGTGCCCGAAGTGCGGGGGGCCGGCGCGCCGGGATACCGACACGATGGACACATTCGTCGACTCCTCCTGGTACATGTACCGCTACGTCGATCCCAAATACGACAAGGGGTTCATGAACAAGGATCTCGGCAAGAAATGGCTGCCGGTCCAGCAATACACGGGCGGCGTCGAGCACGCGATCCTGCATCTGCTGTACATGCGCTTCATGGCGAAGGCGCTGCGCGATCTGGGTGAGCTGTGGTTCGACGAGCCCGCGCTGCGTTTCCGTTACCAGGGCACCATCGTGTTCAAGGGACGGAAGATGTCGAAGTCGCGCGGCAACGTGCAGACCCCCGACGCGTACGTCGAGAAATACGGCGCCGACACGCTCCGCCTCTTCATGATGTTCATGGGTCCGTGGGTCGATGGGGCGGACTGGGATGCCTCAGGTATCGAGGGCGTGCATCGGTTCCTGCGACGCGTTTGGGAGATGGCCCAGGCCGAAGCCCAACCGCCTGGTCCCCGAGATCCCGATGTCGACCGCGCCGTCCACCGTACGATCGCGAAGGTCACCGAGGATCTGCAGACCTATTCGTTCAACACGGCGGTGGCCGCGATGATGGAGCTGTCCAACGTGCTGCAGCACGCGACGGGTCCGAGTCGCGACGAAGGCGTGTCGACCCTGCTGCTTCTCCTGGCTCCCTTCGCGCCCTACCTGACCGAGGAGCTCTGGGAGCGTCGCGGCGGCCGGGGCTCGGTGCACCGGCAGAGCTGGCCGGCGTTCGACGCGGCGATGGCGGCCGCGAAGGAGGTCACACTGGTCGTTCAAATCGATGGAAAGGTGCGAGAACGCATCATCGCGCCGGCCGGCATCTCCACGGCGGCAGCCGAGGATCTCGCGCTCGCCAGCCCAAAGGTGAAGGCCGCCCTGGACGGCCGCGTCATCGAGCGGAAGATCGTCGTGCCCGACCGCCTGGTGAACATCGTCACAAAGCAGCGGTCATGACGGCCGAGATTCGCCTCGCGGCCCTGTGCGACCACGCTCTCGTCGGTCAGGACGGCAAGGTCAGCCTCATGGGAATCTTCCGCAACATCTCCGTGAGCGGGCTGCCGGCGCAGCACCCGCGGATGTTCGTCGTGGCGATCCTCGGGCTCGAGGTCGGCGCCCATACCGTGAAGGTCCGTCTTCTGCGGCCGGACGGCCAGCAAGCCATGCCGAACCCACCCGAGATCTCCGTCCACGCGGTTGCCGGCCAGGACGTGAACGTGATCGTCGAGTTGAACAACATGAGCTTCACGAGCTACGGGACGCACAAGTTCGACCTCGAGGTCGACGGCAGCTCCGTCGGGGGTTTGCCGGTCGCGATCGTCCAGATGCAGCAGCAGCAACAGGGTCGCCGCACGAATTGACGACAGGCTGTCGTCAAAAATGACGACAGCGTTGGTGCGTTGCGGGGCTATGCACGACGTCTCGTGCCGCTCACCCTCCGCGAGTGCGCACAACGATCCTCATCCTTGTCGCGATCGCGGCGGTCGCCGTCGTCGCTCTCACTCTGGCGCACCTGCATGGAGGCGACGCCCAGCCGGTCGTAGTCGTGGAAGACACTCCGGCGCCCACTCGTTCGCCCGAGCCGCCGATCGTCGTGGACGTCGCGGGCGCGGTTGCCCACCCGGGCGTGTACCGGCTTACGGCGGGCTCGCGGATCGCCGACGCCCTGACCGCGGCGGGTGGTGCGACAGAAGAGGCCGACCTCGTCGCGCTCAACAAGGCGGCGCCGGTCCGCGACGGGCAGCGCATCTACGTACCCCGCCCAGGTGAGACCGTACCCGCGGGGAGCGGGGGAAGCGACGCGCAGCTGAAGATCGACGTGAACCATGCGACCGCCTCGGAGCTCGAGGCCCTTCCCGGGATCGGGCCCACCATCGCCGCGCGGATCGTCCGCTCGCGCGGGAGTCACCCGTTTGCGCGGATCGAGGAGCTCCAAACGCGCGGCCTGGTGACCGCTCGAGTCTTCGCCGACATAAAGGACTTGGTCACCACGCGGTGACCGCGGTCCTGAGGGCGCCCCTCCTTCCCGCGGCGGCGGGCGCGGTCGGCATCGCCCTCGCGGTACAGATCGCGCCGCTCGCCGGGATCGCGCTGGCGGTGCTGCTGGCGGGCGTCTTCGCGATCCTGGCGGTCGCGAGCGCCGACCGCGCGCGTCGGCTCTGTTGGTGCGCGGCCGCGCTCGTCGCCGGGGTCTCCGCCGGGGCAACTCTGTTCGGCCCCCTACCGGGTTTCGACCTCCGCCACGCTGGCCCGCTCGACGGGCTTCGCGAAGCGCTCGCGGAGCCGCTGCGCCGACTGCTCCCGGAGCCAGAGGGTGGCATCGTTCGTGGGATCGTCCTCGGCGAGCGCGCCGCCGTCGACGCCGACCTCGCGAGCGCCTTCGCGCGGAGCGGCACTTCGCATCTGCTCGCGATATCCGGCTTCAACATGACCCTCGTCGCGACTGCGGTCGCGCTCGTCGCGCGTGGCCGCGTCCGCCCCGCGATCACCGCCTCCCTGACCGTCTCGTGCGTTCTCGCCTACAGCGTGCTCGTGGGACTCGCCCCGAGCGTCGCGCGCGCGGCCGTCATGGCGGTCGTGGCATCGCTCGGTCTTGCCTTCGGGCGCCGGCCGGCCACGGACAACGCGCTCGCGCTCGCCGTGGCGACGATGGTCGGCATCGACGCGTCCGCGATCGGCGATGTCGGCTTCCTGCTTTCGGCCACCGCGACCGGCGGTCTCCTCTACCTCGGCGATCCCATCTCGCGGCGTCTCGCCTTTCTGCCGGGTGCGATTCGCGAGGGGCTGGCCACCACACTCGCGGCGACGCTGCCCACGATTCCCATCATCGCGGCGGTCTTCGGGCGGGTCTCTCTCGTTTCACCGCTCGCGAATCTCGTCGCCGTCCCGCTCTTTCCGCCGCTCATGCTCGCCGGTGCCGCGACCTCCGCGCTTGGCATGTTCTCGCTCGATCTCGCGCAGCTGCCGGGTCTGCTCGCCTACGCGCTCGCCTTCCTGTTGCGCGTCGTCGTCGAGACATCCGCGGGGCTGCCGCTCGCGTCGCTTGCCGTTCCCGATGGGCCGCTCGCTGGACTTGTGTACGGCGCTCTGGTCGCAGTCGCGCTTTTCTTCGGGCCCGCTGGGGTGTCACGACTTGCGCGTGCCATCGGCGGACAGATCCGATGGCGCAGCGCCCACGGGATTCGGCTTCCCTCGCGATACCACCTCGCGCGGCGAGCGCTCTGGGCGAGCGCCGCGCTCGTACTCGTCCTCGTCGCTGGGAGCCTGGCGGCCGTCCTATGGCCGACGCCGTCCGGCGTACGCGTGCGTGCGCTCGATGTCGGGCAGGGCGACGCGTTCCTCGTCGAATTCGACGGCAGAACCCTTCTCGTCGACGGCGGCCCCGACCCGGCGCGACTCCTTGCCGAGCTCGGGGCGAGCCTTCCCCCGTGGAATCGCCGGATCGACGTCATCGCGCTGACGCACGCGCATGCCGATCACGCCGACGGCCTCATCGGCGTGCTCGAGCGATACGAGGTTGGTGTCGCGATCGAACCCGTCGGCTTGAACCCCGGCGCCGTCGCCACGGCGTGGGGCGACCGTATCGCGCGGGCACACGTAACGCGGCGGGCCGTCGCCGCGGGTATGCGGATCCACGTCGGCGACGCGACCCTCGCGGTCCTCGCACCGAATGGCGATCCGCGTGTTGACGTCCCTTCTCTCGTGCTGCGCCTCGAGCGTGGCTCCTTCTCGATGCTGTTCATGGGGGACGCGACCGAACAGGCCCAGGCCGACCTTCTTCTGAGCCCAGGGTCGCTCGCCGCGCGCGTGTACGTTCCCCCGCATCACGGCGCCGCAAGCGCGTACGCCGTGCCACTCGTCGACGCTGTTCGGCCGAGCGCGGCGGTCATCTCCGTCGGCGCACAGAACCGGTATGGTCATCCCACACCCGAGACGCTCGCGGCGCTCGGCCGAGTACCCACATACCGCACCGACCGCGACGGCACGGTGGAGCTCGATCAAGGTGGCAGTGCCCAGCTCGTCGTCCGTACCCACGCGAATGGTCTTCCTCCTCCACGGGGAGGATCCCTTCCGCACGCGCCTCCGGCTCGGTGAGCTCGCCGCAGGGCTTCTTTCCGGCGCGCCCGCGGGACCGACCGACCTAGGAGCGATGGTCGAACCGCGTCTCGGCGGGATGCTCGGGATCACGCGTCACGATGCGCGGTTCGACACCCCCGGCGCGATCATGCTGTCGGGCCAGGCGCAGGGCCTGTTTGACGCCGTCGATGAGGCTCGCGTCGTGATCGTCGACCATGCCGAAGCGCTGAATGATCTGGACCTGATCGCCTCATTTCCCCGCGAGGCCGCCCTCGTGCTCGTCGCCGTGGAGCGCCTCGCGGCCGGTCGCTCACGCCGCGGGCAAAGGCCCAAGGCGAATGTTCCCGCCGCGAATCTGCTCGAAGCGGTCGAAGCCGCGGGTGGATCCGTCGAGCGCATCGAGCGTCTCGCGCCGGTCGACGTCCCCGGTTGGATCTCCGCGCGCGCACGCATTCACGGAATCAAGCTCGATCACGAAGCCGTCGCGACTCTCGCGTCGGCGGCGGGCAGCGACACCGAGCGTCTCGAGCAGGAGATCAAGAAGCTCGGCGCCTACGTTGGCAATGCGACGGTGACCGCGGCCGATGTGCGGGCCCTCGTGAACGGGGCGATCGAGGCCGATGTGTTCGAGCTCACCCAGGCGGTCGTCCGGAAAGACACGCGGACCGCGGTGGCCACGCTCGAGCGGCTGCTGGCTGACGGCAATGCCGTCCAGCAGATCCTCGCCCTGCTTCTCTGGCAATTCCGGGTGCTCCTGTTCGCATCCGCCATGCGCACCAATGCCGACGCCGAGCGCATGGCCAAGGCGATCCGCTCCAGCCCGTATGCGATACAGCGAGCCACTGCCTTCGCGCGTCGTGTCACCCGTGCCGACGTGCAACGCGCGTACGAGGGGATCTACGCGGCGGACCAGGTCATCAAGACGGGACGCGCCGAGTCGGACGTGGCGGCGCTCACGCTTTGCGTTCTCGACCTCTGCGGTGTGGCGAACGCGGATCTGCGCGACATGCTGCTCGTCGAGGCGCCTCGCCGCTAGCGCTTCGTCGCGGGCTCCTGTCGGGCGGTCGGCATGGGCTTCGCTTCCTGCGTCTTCCGGTAATCCTCGAGGAACTTCTTCTGTCCGGCTTCGGTGAGAGGGTGGAGGAAGAGCATCTTCAGCACGCCGAACGGCATCGTCGCGATGTCGGCGCCAGCGAGCGCCGCCTGGGTGACGTGCATCGGGTTGCGGATCGACGCGGCGAGCACCTTCGTCTTGATCTCCTGCTGGCGGTAGGCGGCCACGATATCGGCGACCACCCGCATCCCGTCCTCGTTGATGTCGTCGAGCCGGCCGGCGAACGGGCTCACGATGTACGCGCCGATCGCTGCGGCGAGGAGCGCCTGATTCACCGAGAAGCAGAGCGTCACATTGATCCGGATGCCTTCACCCGCGAGTACCTTGCCGGCGGCGAGACCTTCAGGCGTGAGAGGAACCTTGACGATCACGTTCTTGTGCCAGGCCGCGATGCGGCGACCTTCGACGACCATGTCGTCCTTCTTCTCGGAGACGACCTCCGCCGAAACGTTGCCGATGATCTGGGATATCCGTTTGACCTGCTCCTCGTGATCGTGTCCGGCCTTTGCGATCAGCGTCGGGTTCGTGGTGACGCCATCGATGACGCCCCAGTTCACAGCCTCCGCGATCTCCTCGTAGATGGCCGTGTCGAGGAAGAGCTTCATGTGGTTGGCAACTCCTGCATGCGGGGTGCCGCTTCTGCGGCGCGCCCATTCGAACGTGCGAACGATATCGCGGCATCGATGAACGAGATGAACAGCGGATGAGGGCGGTTGGGCCGCGACTTGAACTCAGGGTGGTACTGGGTGCCGAGATAGAACGGGTGGTCGGGCATCTCAGCGATCTCGACGAGGCGTCCGTCAGGCGAGAGGCCAGTGAATCGCATGCCGTGGCTCTGAAGGAGCTCGCGATACGCGTTATTGAACTCGAAGCGATGACGATGTCGCTCGAGCACGATCGGTTGTCCGTACGAGCGGGCCGCGACCGACCCGGGCTCGAGGACGCACGGGTAGCTCCCGAGCCGCATCGTGCCGCCCTTGTCGCCGACGTCGCGCTGCTCTGGCAAGAGGTCGATCACCGGGTGCGGCGTGAAGGCGTCGAACTCGGTCGAGTTCGCGTCGTTCGTGCCGAGGGCGGTGCGCGCGAGCTCGATGACCATGCACTGCATTCCCATGCAAAGACCGAGCGTCGGGACCCGCCGCTCGCGGCCGAACCGGGTCGCCTTCACCTTGCCCTCGATGCCGCGGTACCCGAAGCCGCCTGGAACGACGATGCCGTCGAGGCCGACGAGCGGCTCGACGTCGTCGGAGTGCTCGAGGTGCTCGCTGTCGATCCATTGGAGCTTCACGTCGCAGCCGGCCGCCCACGCGGCGTGGCGCACAGCTTCCGCAACGGAGAGATATGCGTCCGGCAGCTCGATGTACTTGCCGACGAGGCCGATCGTCAGCGGAATGCGCGCGCCGCGGATGCGCTCGGTGAGCGCCTTCCACTCCGTGAGGTCGGGCTCCTTCGCGCCGGAGAGGCCGAGCTCCTCGACGACGATCTTCCCGAGACCGGCCTCCTCGAGCATGAGTGGGACGCCGTAGATCGACCAGGCGTCCGGCTCGCTGATGACGTTGTCGAGCTTCACGTCGCAGAAGAGCGCGATCTTCTCCCGCAGGTCGTCGTCGATCGGCTCGTCCGCGCGGGCGATTACGACGTCCGGCTGGATACCGATCGCTCGCAGCTCCCGCACCGAATGCTGGGTCGGCTTCGTCTTTAGCTCGCCAGTGGCGACGCGAGGGAGGAGCGTCAGATGGATATAAAGGACGTTCTGCTTGCCGACGTCCTTGCGGAACTGACGGATCGCTTCGAGGTAGGGGAGCGATTCGATGTCGCCGACGGTGCCGCCGACCTCGACGACGACGATCTCAGCCTGCTGCTCGCGGGCGACACGATGGATCCGCTCCTTGATTTCATTCGTCACATGCGGGATGACCTGCACCGTCGCGCCAAGGTAGTCACCGCGCCGTTCCTTTGCGATGACCGAGTTGTAGATCTGGCCCGTGGTCACGTTCGACGCGCGCGTGACGTTCCGGTCGATGAAGCGCTCGTAGTGGCCGAGGTCCAGATCGGACTCGGCGCCGTCTTCGGTGACGAAGACCTCACCATGTTGATAGGGCGACATCGTCCCGGGGTCGACGTTG
>VBGU01000162.1 GCA_005881085.1 Chloroflexota bacterium
CAGATCGCCGCAGCTGTAGAGGGGACCTCCGCCGCCGTTCCGGAAGGCGGCGAGCGCGTGCGGCAGCCGTAGGTCGCCCACGAACACCTTCGACACGACATAGGTGAACTCATTCAGGTCGACCCGGTTCGGGTCGATGCTCCACACCGCACGAACTTCGTGGTTTGTTTCCCCTCGGATCCACGCGGCGCAGTTCCCGTCGACGAGATGCCAGAGAAGGTTCGGCTCCGGTCGGCCCCCTTGTCCGGTGCGGGAGATCTCCTGTGCGGGCCCCCGCACGGACACGGTGAGCACCAAGTCTCCGTCGCTATTGATGGTGGCATCTGCGGTCCCGGCCGTGACGGAGGGCGGTACCGCCTGGATCGTGAACGAGCCGAGGTCGCGGGGCGCGGACCGGCACGCGATCGCGCTCGCGACGACGAGGGCGGCGAGGCCGAGGCGCACGCCGCAATGACAACGGCGCGGCCTCGGTCGTTCCGACCTAGCTCAGCTCTTCGCGGTCGCGAGCGCCGGAGCAGGTTCGTAGCTTTCCGGGAGCGGCGTGCCCGTCGCGGTCGAGTCGACCTCGACGATGTCGGCCTTGAGTGGACCAAGAATTCCGAGCAGCTCGTCCTGTTCGGCCTTTCCCACGCCGAATTTGTTCAACGTTGCGACCAGGTCCTCGACGAGTGCGTTGAATTCGCCGGTCGTGACGCGCATGTCGAGGTGCGCCGTCTTCATATCGCGGCCGGTGTACTTGGCCGGTCCGCCGGATGCCTCGGACACCTGATCGACGAGCATCGCCTTGAGCCGTGCGATGTCGGTCCGGGCGAACTTGGCGTTGATCCGCGAGTCTCCGGCACATCGCGCCCTGAAATCTTCGACGACCGCCGTGATGGCGCCTTTGCCACCCAACCGCTCGAACAGGGTCTTCTCCACTTCACACCTCCCCAGTTCCCCGTGAGGGATACACCCGGGACGGAGAGGTGTAAAGACAGTCCATTAGCCTTACGCGAAATGGCCACACAGACACGCGCCGACGCGAAGCTTTCGCGCACCCGCTCCGTCGCCGTCCTCCGTGTCCGCGAGCACACCGAAGAGCTCGAAAAGGCCAATCTCGCTGAGTACGCGGCCCGCTCCGCGAACGCTCGTCGCGATCGCCCCGAAGAGCCGTCGCCGACGAGAGCGGCGTTCGCGGTCGACCGCGACCGCATCGTTCACAGCAAGGCCTTCCGGCGGCTCAAGCACAAGACCCAGGTCTTCCTCGCGCCGGTCGGCGACCACTACCGCACGCGTCTCACGCATACGCTCGAGGTCACGCAGATCGGCCGGTCGATGGCGCGCGGCCTGCGTCTCAACGAAGACCTCGTCGAGGCGATGGCGATGGGCCACGACGTTGGGCACACACCGTTCGGTCACATCGGCGAAGAGCTTCTCGGCAAGTTCCTGCCCGACGGCTTCCGGCACAACGAGCAGAGCGTGCGAATCGTCGAGAAGGTCGAGAAAAATGGTGCGGGCCTCAACCTCACCAAAGAGGTCCGCGACGGGATACAGAAGCACAGCGCGCCCACCGAAGGTGGCGTGGAAACGGCCGCGTGGGGAATACCGGAGACGCCCGAAGGCTGGGTCGTTCGCTACGCCGACAAGATCGCGTATCTCCACCACGACATCGACGACGCGATGCGCGCGGAGATCGTGCGCGAGGAGGACATCCCGCAGGACATCCGCGCGTCGCTCGGCCGCGACCGCGCCGAGCGCCTCGACACGATGATCTACGACGTCATCGTCACCTCATACGGAAAGCCGGACGTGACGATGAGCGACGAGGTGCTCGAGGCGACCAACGCGCTTCGCAAGTTCATGTTCGAGAACGTATATCTCGCCGGTCCCGCGAAAACTGAGGACCGCAAGGCGCAGGGCGTGCTCTGGGAGTTGCTGCAGCATTTCGAAAAACACCCCGAGGTCCTTCCCCCCGAGCACCAGCGGATCGCACAGCGCGATGGCGTCAAGCGTGCGGTCGCGGACTACGTGGCGGGAATGACCGACCGGTACGCGCTGGACACGTACGCTTCGATTTTCATCCCATCAGGCTGGAGCCATTTGTAACGGGGGGCCGGGGTCCCAAACCGAATTATTTCTGGCACGAATTTGGCAAAGGCTCACCTCCGTGGCGACGAACGAGATGGACATGTCCATGAGCGATGGGCATCTCGTCCAGTACTACGAGGAGGAAGGGTTCCTCTACGACCGGGTCACGGACTTCATGTCCGACGGCCTGCGCGGCGGCGATGCCGCGGTCCTGATCGCGACGCGCGCCCATCGCGACGGCGTCGAATCGCGGCTCGCTCGGAGGGGCGTCGACCTAGCTCATCTGACCGCGGGCGGGCGCTATCACGCGCTCGACGCGCGAGACACGCTCTCGCGGTTCATGGTCGACGGCTCGCCGGACGCGCAGCGCTTCGCGAACACGATCGGGCCGGTCATCAGGACCGCGCGGAGCGGCGACCGCCGGGTCGTCGCCTTCGGCGAGATGGTCGCGCTGCTTTGGGCTGAGGGAAACCGCGACGCCGCGATCCGGCTCGAGGAGCTCTGGAATGACCTCGCGCGGAGAGAGACGTTCGCGCTCCTTTGCGCCTATCCGATCTCTCATTTTGACGAGGCGGGCTACGCCAAACCGTTCGCCGATATCAATGCGGCGCACACGTGGGTCACGCCGGCCGAGAGCTACAGCATCGTCGAGGCGGACGAACGCAACCGCGCCATCGCCACCCTCCAGCAAAAGGCCGCCGCGCTCGAGGCGGAGAGCAAGCAACGCGCGGTGCTTGAGGCGGCGCTGCGAGGCAAGATCGACGAGCTCGCCGAGGTCGACCGTCGCAAGGATGAGTTCCTCGCGATGCTCGGGCACGAGCTGCGAAACCCGCTCGCGCCGGTGACGACCGCATTGCAGATCATGCGCATACACGAGAGCGAGCCGAGCCGCGTCGCGCGTTCGCGCGAGATCGTGGAGCGGCAGATCGAGCACATGACCCGGCTGATCGACGACCTCCTTGACGTCTCCCGCATCACGCGCGGGAAGATCGAGCTTCGCGAGCAGCCGCTTCTCCTGAGCTCCGTGGTCGAGCGCGCGATCGAGAGCGCGCGACCGCTCATCGACGAACGCGGCCACCGGATCGCGCTCGATCTGCCGGCGGAGCCGGTCATGTTCCTCGCCGACCCCGCCCGGCTCTCGCAGGTCTTCGCGAACCTGCTGAACAACGCCGCCAAGTACACCGACGTCGGCGGCCGGATCTGGGTTCGGGCTCGGGTGGAGGGAAAGGACCTCGTCGTCGCCGTGAAGGACGACGGTCCGGGCCTGACGAAGGAGCTGCGGAAGTACGTGTTCGACCTGTTCATGCAGGGCCCGCAGTCGCGCGCCCGAGCACGCGGTGGCCTCGGGATCGGTCTGACCCTCGTACGCCGGCTCGTGGAGCTCCACGGTGGTACGGTCGACGCCCTGAGCGAGGGTCCGGGGAAGGGCACGGAGTTCGTGGTCCGCTTGCCGCTGCGTCTCCCGCCGGTCGCTAACGGCGCTCCGTCGACGACGGCGGCCGCCACAGCGGGTCCCAGGCGCCGGATCCTGGTGGTCGACGACAACGTCGACGCGGCCGAGGCGCTCGGCGAGCTGCTCCGCGACTTCGGTCACGAGGTCGCGACCGCGCACGATGGCCCGCAGGCGCTCGACAACGCGCGGCTGCACCGGCCGGAGATCGTCCTGCTCGACATCGGCATGCCGGAGATGGACGGGTACGAGGTGGCGAAACGGATCCGCGAGGATCTCGGCCTGGGCGATGCCCTCCTCGTCGCGCTCACCGGCTACGGCGAAGATCGTCACCGCCGCCTCACTCGCGAGGCCGGCTTCGATCACCACATCACCAAACCCGTCGACGCCTCGAAGCTCGAGGAGCTGTTGACGCTTCAGCTTTAACTTCAGCTCAAGCCGGGCGCGATACTTGACTCGATGCCCGGGGACTTCGACACCGTCAAAGAGCGCGTGGATATCGTTCAGGTCATCAGCGAGCACGGTGTCGTCCTGAAGAAGTCGGGACGCGGGTTGACAGGCCTGTGCCCGTTCCACAGCGAGAAGACGCCGTCCTTCCACGTGAACTTGGACACCCGCAGTTACAAATGTTTCGGCTGTTCTGAGAGTGGTGATGTCTTTACGTTCCTCGAGAAGGTCGACGGACTGACGCCGGCGGAGGCGCTTAAGACGCTAGCCGAACGCGCCGGGGTCGAGCTCACGAGCCGGCGTGACCCGGCGGAGCAGGAGCGCGAGAAACGGCTCCTCGCGGCGAACGACACGGCGCACTTCTACTTCCGCCAGGCTCTGCGCGGCACCGAGCGGGGCAAGGAGGTGGCTCGGTACCTCGGCGACCGCGCGATCCTCCCCGAAACTGTCGAAAAGTTCGGCCTGGCCTACGCCCCCGACAGCTGGGACGGACTGGTCGGTTATTTGAAGAAGAAGGGCTACTCCGACGAGGAGGTCGTCGCGGCGGGCCTGGTCGGCCGGAGCGACCGTGGCCTCTTCGACTGGTTCCGTGACCGCCTGGTCGTCCCGATAAAGGACGGCCGGGGCCGGATCATCGCCTTCGGCGGCCGGGCGATGCGCTCTGACCAGCGCGGAAAGTACGTCAACTCCCAGGGGACGGTCCTGTTCAACAAGAGCGCGACCCTGTACGCGCTCGACGCCGCTCGGACCGCGATCCGGAAGCAAAACGCCGCTGTGATCGTGGAGGGGTACTTCGACGCCATCGCCCTGCACCAGGCCGGCTTCGAGAACACGGTCGCCTCGATGGGAACCGCGCTGACGGAGGACCAGTACTTCGTGCTGGACGCCATGCGGATCGAGCGGGCGATCGTCGCCTTCGACGGCGACGCCGCCGGGCAGAACTCGGCCGAGCGGCGGGGGGTCGACCTCGCCCAGCAGGTCCAGCGCGCAGTTCGGCGGGCCGGGCGCGGATCCGTCACCGCCCGGACCGGGCTATCGGTCTACGTCACCGTCCTGCCGACGGACACCGATCCGGACGTGCTCGCCCGGCGGGACCCCGAACGCCTGCGGACCCTTATTGGAGAGGCCAAGCCGGTGCTCGAATTCGTCCTCGAACGGATCTCGAAGCGCAGCGATCTGGAAAAGGCTGACGGAAGGCGGCGGTTTCTGGCGGAAGCGCTGCCGCTCGTCGCTGGCGAGCCGGACCCGCTCACGCGCGAGCTCTACCTCGGAACGCTCTCGAAGCTCACCGGCCTCGACCAGGAGGCGCTCCGCCGCGAGGCCGCGGCGGCCCCGCCGCGCGAACTCGGGGGACGGGGGGCAGAGCCCCCCGATCGTGATGAGACTCCGGCGAAACAAACCGGCCCTGTCGAGCGTTACCTAATGGCACTATTGATCCGATTTCCAGAAGAAGCAGCGCGCACAGAACTCGACCCCGGCGACCTCGACGACCCCGACAACCGAGCGATGTTCGAACTGCTCAAAGCGGGGAAGCATCCGACTTCTGACCTGCCGGCTCATCTGGCCGCCAAAGCCGCGGCCCTTGGCGCATCAGCGCCTGAGCTCGAAGGCGAAGTCGACGTCGCCCAGGCGATCGAAATCGCGGCGCTGGCTCTTCGGGAACGAAATCTGCGGCGTCGTATGAAGGTCGCGCAAGGTCAGCTTGCGCGGGCCAACGGCGGCGACGCTGGTGCGGTGGACGGACAGGTCGCTCAGCTGGCGGAGGAGCTCGCGGAGCTCATGCACCGCCGGGAGCGGCACACGGTCTTACACGCGGCGGACGCCGACGAGAGGGATGAATGAAGAGCAGCACCAAGATCAAGGAAACGACAACAGCAACAGCGGCGACGCCTGAGCAGCGCGGGATCCACCCGGAGCACCGCGAGGCAGCCGAGCGCCTCATCGCGCGCGGTCGGCAACAGGGCTACGTCACCCAGGAAGACATCGTCCGGGCGATTCCCGATGCCGAGCCCGGCGAGGTCGAAGAGCTTCTCACGACCCTCGACGACAACAACGTCGAGATCCTCGAGGCCGAGCGCTCGCCCACGTGGGCGCAGGTCAAGGAGGAAGAGGAAGAGACCGAGGAGCTCCAGCGCGAGGACTCGATCGCGTCGGTCCTGGCCTCGGACCTCATCAGCGTCGACGACCCGGTCCGCATGTACCTCAAGGAGATCGGGAAGGTCCCGCTCCTCACAGCGGAAGAAGAGGTCAACCTCGCCAAGTCGATCGAGCTCGGCGAGCAGGCGCTGGTATCGCCGGCGCTGTCGGTGATCCACCTGTACGAGCTCGGCGTCGAAGTGAAGAAGCGTATGGCGCTCGGACGTCCGAAAGAGTTCGTCGACGAGGCCACGCGCTTCACGAACAAGTCACTCCGCTTCACGCTCGGCGACGAGGAAGGCGGCAAGGAGCTCCGGCGCGTCGCCAACCGGCTCCTCAAGCTTCGCGATCCGCTTCAGGGCGAAGCGAACAGCAAAGAGATCAGCTACGAGGCGAAGGTGCTCATCGATGAGACCGTCGCTCTCATCGACGCTGCGCGCCGCGATCCCGAACGTCTCGCGTTCCGGATCCTGCCGCAGTACGCGAAGATCCACGGGCCGGCCGAAGGCGCGGAGCGTCTCGGCGAGCTCGTCATGCTCGGAGCGGAGCTTCGCGACATTCTC
>VBGU01000176.1:0-2375 GCA_005881085.1 Chloroflexota bacterium
CCGATCCATGTCCTCGACGGTCCCGACCGCCCGCAGCCGATCCTCGACCGCGACACCGAACGCGGCATGGCCGCCGTGGTCGGCCGCGTGCGCGAGGACCCGGCGATGGGCATCAAGTACGTCGTGCTGACCCACAACACTATTCGCGGCGCGGCCGGCGCGTCGGTCCTCAACGCTGAGCTTCTCGCCGCAGAGGGGTGCCTCGGGAGTTGAGCGCAGCGGCCGAAACGTTCGTCGCGCGTCTCGATCGCGTGCCGCTGAACCGCTTCCACTGGCGCCTGCTCATCCTGTCGGGGCTCGGGTGGATGTTCGACGCGATGGACGTCCTGATGCTCAGCTTCCTGCTCACGCCGATCCGCGGCGAGTTCAAGCTGGACGCGACGGGCGTCGGTCTTGTCGCCAGTGCGACCTTCGTCGGCATGTTCATCGGCGCCGCCGCGGCGGGCCGCCTTGCCGACCGGTACGGGCGGCGCGCGGTCTTCACGGTGACGCTCGTGATCTTCTCTCTCGGAAGCTTGCTCTCGGCGCTGGCGCCGACGTTCGAGACGCTGCTGGCCGCACGCATCATCGCGGGGCTCGGACTCGGCGGCGAGCTACCGGTCGCCGCGACGTTGGTGAGCGAGCTCTCGCCGCGCGCGCAACGCGGCCGCATGATCGTGCTCCTCGAGTCGTTCTGGGCGTACGGCACGATCCTCGCCGGAGTCGTCGCGATCACGGTCGTCGCGAACTATGGCTGGCGCTGGGGCTTCGCGGTCGGCGCGTTGCCGGCTCTGTATGTCGCGTATCTCCGGCGCGCTCTGCCGGAGTCGCCACGCTTCCTGGCCGAGAAGGGACGCGCGCCGGAAGCCGATGCCGTCGTCCGCCGTGTCGAGCGCGCGGGTGGGGGAGCGCTGCTCACGCTCGCTCCCGCGATCGCGCCGACGCGTGCCGGCCGCACGCGGATCGCGGAGCTCCTGAGCGGCCGCTACGCGCGACGCACCGCGATGCTCTGGATCCTCTGGTTCGGAGTGGTGCTGACGTACTACGGCATCTTTCTGTGGATCCCGTCGATCCTCGCTACGCGTGGCCTCTCGGAAGTGCGGAGCAACGAGTTCTTCTTCCTCTCCACGCTCGCGCAGGTGCCGGGTTACTTCAGCGCGGCATGGCTCGTCGAACGCGTCGGGCGGAAGCCGACGCTCGTCGCGTACCTGCTCGGGACCGCGGCGTCCGCGTTCATGTTCGGCAATGCCGGCACAGGAGCCGACGCGTTCATCTGGGCCGCGCTGCTCTCGTTCTTCAACCTCGGGGCCTGGGGCGTCGTCTACACGGTCACCCCCGAGCTCTACCCGACCTCGGTCCGCGCGACCGGCTCGGGCGTCGCCGCGGCGGTCGGGCGTGTTGGCGGCATCATCGGGCCGTATCTCACGCCCGTGCTCGTGACCTCGATCGCCGTGAACGGCACTTTTGCGGTGTTCATGGCCCTGCTCGTGATCACCGCGGCGGCCGTCGCCGTGCTCGGTGAAGAGACCCGCGGCCGGTCGCTCGAGGAGATCGCTCCGGAGGCCGAAGCGGCCTGACCGGAACTAACCGGTCCGCGGGGGCATGGGCATCGCCGTGTCCGTGGACGCGGTTTGCGAGCCCGCGTGCGCGTTCGCGCAGTTCGCGCAGCAGAAGATCTTGCCGTCGCGCTTGGCGACCGTCGACCACTCAGTGATCAAGACACCACAGTGAGCGCACTCTTCGTTAGCCATAGCTCGCACCTCCGACCAAGCCGCTGCACTGGAGATGCCACCAAACTCGAGCCGCCACGCTAACTCTTACAAGGCGCCACAACTCTGACGATTCAGACACCGACCCCACCGAGAATCAGGCGCATCCGACGTCTGATCCCGCTCGTCACCGCATTCGCGCTGATTGCGCCCTCATGTCCGCGCGATTACGGTCCCGGCGACTACGACCCCGACGCGAAGCAGACGTTCATGCTGGGCACGCATGTCGACGACCTTATCTATGTAGCCGCTGGCTCGGCGAAGGGCGACAGTGACTATGTGATCGCGATGCCGAGCGGGGAGATCGTCGCCCGAATCGACGGTCCAGATCGTCGGGGCTGGGTCTTCGCATCTCCAACGCTCGCGTACTACCCGATGCGCCGGGACTCGCGCGACTCGAGCAACACGATCCACCGGATGGACCTGCGCACCGGGGTGCGTGCTCGGATCATCACGGACGAGCGTCTGGGCCTACCTTTCCTCGACGAGGCCGGTCGCTTCGACCAAACCGGTCCCGGGTTCACCGCACTCGCGCTCACCGCGGACAGGGCCGGACTCGTTGTCGCGCGCGTTTTGAGCGCGCCCCCGCGGGTCTGGATCGGCCTCTACGACGCCTCGAACGGAACC
>VBGU01000176.1:2440-8607 GCA_005881085.1 Chloroflexota bacterium
CTCGCCGTCGCGGGAGATCTGTTCGTGGTCGTCACCTCGGCTCGGACCGATGACGGAAGGGTCGTGCAGGAGGTGCGGTTCCTCGACGCCTCGCTCCGAGAGGTGCATGTGCTCTCCGCGAGCGACCTACCCCCGGACGAGCGCTGCTCGGCGGCAGTGCAGGCGCTCGGCGGTGAGCGCTTAGTGACAGTCTGCGCACAACCGGAGGGCCGCCGCCACGCGTCAGTTCTCATCCTCGACGGCACCTATCGGATCACAGCACGCGTGCCGCTGACGCTCGAGGTGCGGGAGCGCGTCATCGCATGGACCCCGCGAGGTGGATCCGTCGCGATCCTGACGGATCGCGCCCGCCTCATACAGGTCGGCGGCGAGGGAGCTCCGATTTCGTCTTGGTTAGCGGAGCCCGACGGCCGTACCGCTGTCCGCGTCATGCGTCTTATCGCTCCCGGAGTCGTCGTTGCCCAGCTCGTCGCAAATCCGGAGGGCGCGTTGGTCGGAGAGACCACCCTAGTCGACCTCGCGACGGGTCGGGTGCTCGCCCGCGCCAGTGGCCCAGCGACCGCACTCGACTTCGTGGGTGCGGGAGATCGGCTGTATGCGCTCTTGCCCGGCGGAGACGGATTCGCGCCACGGCTGCAGCGTCTGGATCGCGAATCTCTCGCGCCGTTCGGGTTCGCGGCGGCGCTTCCCCAACGCGACGATGTGACGGTTGGCGGGCTTATCGCGGTGGTCCCTGCCCGCTGACCAAAGCGACACACCTTCTAGACCTTCGCCCTTCCTCGGCAGGCGACAATGCCGCCGGTGTATCGCCGCCTTCCGATGCTCGCCGCCGCCGGCCTCCTGGCCACCGCGTGCTTCGGCAAGTTCGCGCTGGGCGTCACGCAGACGATCGAGCCGACCCCGCTCCTCCCGGGCGCGAATGTGAAGCAGGAGCTCAACATCGAGGCCGATGGCCTGCTCGGGACCGCCGTGAAGCAGGCGCTGACCGATGCGTCCACGAAAGCCCAGGCGCAAGCGCAGTCAGGGACCCAATGGCAGATCCGCGACAGCTCAGAGGGTTCGGCGGTCCACCTTCGCATGTTCCGGACCGTGAGCCTGGCCGAAGCGCAAACCGCCGTCGCGCAGTCATCGACCGGCGGCTTCGACGTCGGGACGATGAGCGTTCGCGCCGACGATTGGGGCGTCGCGCGGCACTACACCATGCGCATCGTCGTGACGCCGAGCGCACCGAGCGCGCCCGCGGGAACGCCGACGGGGACGGACGCCACCTCTCAGCAGCTCGCGAAGGCGATCCTCGCCGGCATCACCTACGACTACTACGTGAGCCTGCCCGGCGTCATCACGGCCACCAACGGCGTGCCCGGCGACCAGTCACGGCTCGTGTGGCATCTCGATCTGACCTCTGGCTCGGAGCGCGTCCTCACGGCGGAGAGCATCTATCCCGACGTGCCTCGGCTCGTCGTTCTGGTGCTCGCGATCGTACTGTTCGCCGGGGCAGTCATCATCCGATCCCGCGGGCGACGACCGACCACGCCGGAACCGCCCATCTTCACGACGCCGTCGCAGCCCTAGCGCGGTAGCTGCGCCAGAAATCGCTCCGCGTTCTTGTACGCGATCGCCGCGCGCGCGTCGTCGGGCAATTGCATGAGCCATCCGCGGATCCGATTCACGATGTCGGCATAGGCATCCCAGCGCTCGTTGCCGGTGTACGAGCCTCCGACCGTCCATGTGTCGGTGCCGACCATGAAGCGATCGCTGTACTTGAGAAGTAGCGCTCGCCACTTGGGATCGAGCTGGCCCTGCGGCGCGACATCGTCCCGGAGCGAAAGCTCTACGGAGAGCTTCGGCCATTTGGCCATGAGCGCATCGATCTGTTCGGGCGTGGCGGTCACGCCGGCGTGGGCCCACAGGACGATCTGGTCCGCGCCGACGTAGTCCAACAGCTCTGCCACCGCGCGAGCATCAGCGTGCGCCTGCAGAAAGAGATTCTTCTGTTGCGCGAAGGCGATCACGTTCTTCACGACCGGGAGGGTTATCTGTCCCACGTTGAGGTGAAACTCACCGAAACCGCGGTGCATCCCCGCGCGGTACGCGGACTCGACGTAGGGCACGATCGTGCCGTCCCGGGCCCACGAGAAGACGTCGGACCCGGTGCGATATGGCCCGAGCATCGGCACGACGCGGTCGCCGAGCACCGCCTTCAGCCGGAACGTGCCTTCGTCGGGTGCGCTCGAGACGAGCGCGGAGGTGACGCTGAGCGAATCGAGAAGCGCCTGGATCTTCTCCGGCGGATACGCGACCCACGACTCGCGGCTGTAGTGCATGTGCGCGTCAAAGATCGGAAGGATCGTCGGAGTGGGGGAGGGGGTCGGCGAGGGCGACGGCGTCGGGCTGGGCGACGGTGAAGCGACCGCGATCGTCGCGGTGGCGGTCGGGGACGGCGAACTCACCGCGGCCTGCCCGCACGCGGCGAGTAACACGACCGCAACGACGAATACGCGGGCCATCACGCTCTAGGGTCTCACGCCGTTTCGTTTGTGAGTGGCCATTCAGTGGCGAGGTCCGGTACCAGCGAGCAACCACGCGGTCGGGCGCGGTGGGAGCTCGGTCGAGCTCATCGTCGACCACTGGACGGTCGTCATGTTCGAAGGCGCTATCAGGCGGTTCATGGATCCAGCGAGCATCCTTTCGGCGCATTACGTCATCGGGTCGGACGGTCGCATCGCGCAGCTCGTGAGCGAGGATGACACCGCGTACCACGCCGGCGTGTTCTCGGTGAACCAGCGCTCGATCGGCATCGAACACGAGGCCGGTCCGGCAATGCCGCCTAGCGACGCGCTCTATGCCGCATCCGCGCGCCTTCATGCCGACATCGCGAGCCGGTACGGACTCGCTCTCGAGGTCGGCACGACCGTGCTCCCGCACCACGCGATCGTGCCGACGGAATGTCCGGGCACGCTCGACCTCGATCGCATCGTTCGCGAAGCTCTGGAGGAGGACGACATGTTCACCGAAGAAGATCGCCGCAAGCTCAACCGCGTGTACGACCACCTCGAGGCGTACGAGCCGCTCGTTTGGACAACGCGCCTTCAGCGCTGGCTCGCGAAGGCCTTCGGGGGCGGACTGCCGAACGCCGACCTTTCGGGGCCGGACGTCGAGACGGGGCAGCCGTTCGACGCGAAGACGGCTTCGCGTCGCTGACTTTCGCAGCTTCTATTCACCGGTCATTGACCTAGCGTCGCTCATCGGGCGGTGAAGCGAGCGCGCCCTTGTTCTGGCACCGGTCGTGCTCCGAGGCGAACGGACGTTTTTCAGAGCCGATCACATTTCGTTGGCTGGAGGTACTCGCATGCCACGCAGCGCCCATCGGCGCACCCTTTCTTCGGTCATGGCGGTCCTCTTCGTCGTTTCACTCAGTGCGTACCTCGGAGCACGTCCGGTCGCGGCCACGACCACTCTTATTGGAGCCACACAGGTCGCGACGTCTCTACCCCCGCCGGCGACGTTCAACACGAACCTTCTGCTGGCCGGCAGCAGCAACGCCGCGGAGCCGAGCATCAGGACCGACCGGTTCGGCCGATCCTTCGTGATCGCCCCGACCGGTCTTCCGGCGGGATGCAAGGCCTTCCGAGTCACGCACGACGGATCGCTGTCAACATTCATCGGCTTCCCCGATCACACCGTTGGGGGCGGTGACTGCGACTGGGCCATCGGACCCCAGGAGACTTCGGTCCTGCCCGGATTCGGCACGCCCTCGGATGACGCCCTCGCGTACTCGAGCCTGACGCTTGCGAACATCACCACGGGTAAATCGAACGACGGCGGCACCACGTTCGGTGTGCCGAATGCCTACTCGCAGCAGGTCGCCGGCGACGACCGCATGTGGATGACCGCCGACCCCAAGCTCAACAGCCTCGGGTTCGCGGACGTCTACATGACCTATCACGACGTGACCGCCGGCGACATCCAGCTCGGTGTCTCGAGAGACGGCGGGCAGACCTATGTGCAGAGCGGCCCGATCATCAACAACATCGATGTGCTGCCGGCCCAGTGGGGTGTGCCGGCTGGGAATGGCCTCGGCAACATCGTGGCCCGCAGGCCCGCCGGCGGTTCGCTGATTCTGTACTCGATCTTCGTGACACCCGACAGCGCTGTCGACAACGTCAGCCAGGGCGCGGCCGGCAGCGCGAACTTCAACCGCGTCTACGAGGCCGTCGGGACGGTGACCGACGTTCCGGCACCCGGCGCACCGATCATCAGCTGGCGGAATTACGAGGTCTATCACGGTCCGATCGGCGCGCGGTACGACCGGATCTTCCCGATCACGGCCGTCGACGCCGGCGGCCAGGTCTACGCGATCTGGACCGACGGCAATCACATCATGGTCAAGACCGACACCACCGGCACCGGATGGAACCCCGCGATCGCGCCGGTCCTGATCACCAATCCAACCGGCGTGAACACCACGATCATGCCGTGGGCCCAAGGAGGGGCGTCCGGCATCGCCGACGTCGTCTTCTACGGCGCGAGTGGGGGAGCCGGCGCGCAGCCCAGCCCGCAGGACGACGTCAACAACCAATGGAACGCGTATATGGCGCAGACCATCGACGGCGGGTCTACCTGGGGCGTGTTCAAGGCGAGCGACCACATTATCCACAGCGGGCCGATCTGCATCGACGGCCTCGGTTGCGAGCTGAGCGACCCGGCCCGAGACCGCACGTTGCTCGACTTCTTCCAGGTGTCCGTCGATCCGACCAACGGTGCGGCCGACATCGCCTACGCGGACGATCACGCCGCTCCTGGAAACGCGGTCCTCTACTTCACGCGCCAGTGCACCGGGGCCAGCGCCACTACAGGTGCGGCGCTCACCAATGACTGCAAGGTTCCACCGCCTCCTCCGACGCCGTTGCAGGGGACCACGTGCCCCGGCCCCCAGATCCTTGACGTCCTCGGCGACGCGCCGAATAACTACCCCGGCGGATCAGGGCAGAACATGGACGAGCTCGACATCCAGAACGCCTTCTTCGGTTCGAGCGCGGGGAGCGCGAACATCGATGTCACTCTGACGATCAAGAATCTCCAGGCGCCTCCGACCGCCGCGAACCCCAACATCCTTTCGGGTCTGTGGACCGTCTATTGGCAGCAAGCCGGAACGGCAAACGCGCCCGGCGGCAACACCTGGTGGTTCGCGCAAGCGACGACCAGCGGTACCGGCCATAACGCGGTCGCGACTTTCAGCGACGGGACCTTCGACGTGAGCGCGGATAGCTACAGCGCACGGCACACGGTGACGGGTGCATTCAACCCGGGCACCAACGGCACGTTCGTCATCCACGTGCCGCGCGCAGACGTGGGCAGTCCCGCCGACGGAGCAGCGCTGACCAACACCTTCGCTGACACCGCAGGCGCATTCCTGGTCGCCGGGACCGGCCTGCGCTTCATCGCCCGCGCGGACCGCGCGCCCGATTCAAACTACGGATCCGATTACAACGTGGCTCAGACGTGCCGCGCGGACGTGGCGATAACGAAGATGGACTCGCCAGACCCGGCGCACGTCGGCCAGAACCTCACCTACACGATCGTGGTGACGAACAATGGCCCGGACAAGGCGGTGGGCGTGACCGCCACCGATCAGCTGCCGAAGAACGCGGGCTATGGGTCGACGACCACAACTCAGGGGTCCTGCACGCTCAAGCCGTCGAAGAACGCCGTCGCGTGCACCATCGGCACGATGGCGAGAGGTGCGTCCGTCACTATCACCCTCGTGGTGAAATCCACCAGCAAAGGAACGATCACGAACACGGCCTCAGTGACCCTGACATCTCCGACGGATCCGAATACCACGAACAACAGCGCGACCGCGACGACGACCGTCACCCCGTAACAGTCGAGGGGCGAAGGCGGAGACACGAGAGTGGATTCCGCCTTCGCTTTCTTTGTCGGTCAGCCGAACCGTTTCTTGCGCGACGTGCCGGCACGTCGACGCGAAGACGGCTTCGCGGCGCTGACGTTCGTGCGCGACCGCGGCGTGCTGAGGTAGTGATGCCAGAGCACTCTCGCGGCGACGGCGCGCCACGGGCGCCAGGCGTTCGTGACGCGCCCGATGCGATCGGAGCTCGGCAACGAGCGCATCCGTTTGACCTCGCGGATCGCGGCGACGAGCGCGA
>VBGU01000177.1 GCA_005881085.1 Chloroflexota bacterium
TCGGAGTCCGCGTGAAATGCCGGTTGCCCCCGGCGTGGTCCGCGTGGAAATGGCAGTTGGCGATGAGCTTCACGTCGGTGATGCCGTGGCCGGCCGCGCGAAGGGCTTCGTCGATCGGCCGCATGTACACGGGCTGATATAGATCGACCATCTTTCGGGGCTCCGGCGAGAAGCCGGTGTCGAACAGGAAGATGCCCCGCGGATGTTCGATGACGAAGGCGGTGACCACAACGCGCTCGCCTGGAAAGCGATCGCCGTCGGCGGGCATCGTGTAGTGCCCGGTGTGGATCGGCTGAATGCGTGAGTGAGCCACTCCGCCTCACACTAGCCGCGTGACCCACGTCGCCGGTTTCGTTGCGCTGGCGATCGTGGTCATCGTCACGCCGGGACCCGACACCGCGCTCGACGATCGAGCGGTCACGGGGGTCGTGCTCGTCGCCTTCGGCATCCGCGTGGCGGTCGCTCCGCGATGAAGGGTTAGCTCCGCACCATGCCGTAGCGCTTCCCCTGCGCGGTCATCCGTACGAAATAGCGCAGACGCGTCGCGAAGATCTCGGGCCTGCCACGCGCTCCCTCGATGAAGCCGAGGCGGATCCGGTTGTAAGCGACGGGAAGCTTCTCGAACCGCGCCCACGCACCGGGCTTGGCGCGCAGCGCACGGCGGACATCCGGCGCCACGACGAGCGGCTCGCGCCGCAGCGCGGAACCGAGCGCGTCCCGGCCGATCGCGGTCATGCGCCCCTCGCGGACGAGGCGTCGAGCGCGCGCCCTGTTCATCTCCGAGACCGGCGAGCCCTTGCGCCGAGGCGTGAACCGCTGCGCGCGCGAGTGCGTGCCGAGCTTCTTCACCGTGCTGTCGATCCAGCCGAAGCACATTGCCTCGTCGACCGCGTCGTTGTACGCCAGCGACGACTTGCCGCTCGCCTTCGCGTGGTACACGAGCCAGATCTGTTTCTTGCGCGAGTGGTTCCGCCTCAGCCACGCGCGCCACGCCGCACGCGTCCGCACGTCGAGCGTCTCCCCGACTTCCATCGCCGAGCGCGATGCTGCCACGACGGCAGGGGGTGCGACCGAGGCCCGTCCGACCACACTGCGGCACGGACCGTGGTCAAGATCGCGCGTGCTCGAGGTCGGAGTCATCTTCGCGTTCATCGGGCGGCAGCTCGGCCGCATCCTCACGCTCGCGCTCAATTGGGCGACGATCGTCCTCTTCGGCCGCGTGCCCCAGGACCGTCAGCTGCACCTCTCAGGCATGGCTCTGACCGCGCTCGTGTGGCCGATCATCCTTGCCGGCATCGCCTTTGACGGATGCCCTCGAGACCGCGGACGAACCGAAGCCCGCGTTAGGGGACCGGGTCGTCGCCGCAGCGCGCGTCCTTGCGGGGCAGTCCAATGGTCACTAGGAATTAGGAGCTCGTCGCGGGGCGGCGCGCCGTTTGGCGCGCCGCCGATTGCGAACGACTAGAACGCGACCGCGAACGCGCCGCGACGGAGGCGGCGAACGTCCGCGGGACGATCACAAAGGAATGCGTTCATGACCAACCAGGTACGACCGCGATGAGCCGGTCGCCCCAGGGGTCGAAGTCACGCTCGTCGAGCCCACGCGCGCACGCGCGCCGGCGACGAACCGTCCGTGTGGATCTCGTATTGATGCTCGCCGAGGGCGCGCCATACCTCGCGCTCGATCGAGCCGTCGTCGAGCCTCGCGGGCCAAGCCGTCCGGCGCGGATGCGACAGCGTCCTCCTGCGGCGGGACGTAGAGCCCCTCGATGACGAGGAGGCCGTCGCGTGCGAGGAGGCGGCGCGCCTTTGCGATCCCCTTCGCGCGCGCGCCGTCGTCGAGTATTCCAGCGAAGGGATCGTTCGGTGCGACGATCAGGTCGTATTCGCCCTCCTCCGGCAGCCCTTCGAGTCCGGCGCCGACGTCGAGGACGCGACGCGCCTCGAGACGCTCTGCGAGCGCCTTCCACTCGGCGGCGTCCTCGCGCAGTCGCATCTCGACGAGGTCTCCCCTGGTGGCTAGCACGTCCGGGCTCTAGAGCACCGGACGTGCCAGCGGAGCCGCGGTAAATGCGCGGTAGAGCCGCGCTAGGGTCTCGCGCGGCGAGACCGCCGTTAGCCGCGGGAGCTGGTACCGGCCTCTTGGTCTTTCTCGGCGCGGTCGCCTTCAACGTCGTCACCGTGGATCTCGCCGCGCCACGCGCCGGTCGGACTGCGCCGCTCTTCGATGAACTTCTTGAAGCGACCGAGATCGCCCTGGATGCGCGCGTCGTCGGCGCCGAGCACGTCCCCGATCCGCTCGGTGACGTCCTTCGGCTCCCAGCGCATCTCGAGCTCGATCTTCGTTTTGTTCTCGACCAGCGGGACGAAGCGCACGATGCCTCCATTGCGCGCGCCCGATGTGCTGCGCCACGCGATGACCTTGTCCGGCATCTGCTCGGTGATCTCGGCGTCCCACTCTTCGACCTTGCCCGCGACCTTCGCCCGCCAGTGCAGACGCTTGTCGTCGAGCTGCTGTACGGCTTCGACGCCTTCCATGAATCGCGGGAACTCCTCGAACTGGGTCCACTGGTCGTACGCGACCCGGACCGGAACGTCCGCTTCGATGGATTTCTTGACTGTTGGCATAGCTATGACTCCTCTGCTTCTTTGGGCTCGATGCGACGTTTGTTCGCGCTCCCCTTCTTCGTCGCGGCCTTTTCATCGAGCCGCTGCTTCGCCTCGCGAGGCGAGCGAGTGGGCGGTTGACCGATGCGGTTCTGGGGAGCGGGACGCGATCGCACACGCAAAAACGGCGCAAGAGCGGTGCCAGTTCTCGGTGATGCGACCGACCCGTCGGGCGGGTGTTACCCGCCGGGTGGAGAATCGAAGCGTGGCCCAGACCGTCATGGCCCGCGGATCGACGCCGACGGCAGACGACCTCGAGTGGGAGGTCGGGCTCCTCGCGAAGGTCGGCTACTGCATCGGGCCGAGCTTCTCCGCGAACGGCGATCGCGTTGCTTTCATCTCTGATATCTCGGGGATCCCGCAAGCCTGGGCCGTTGGAGTCGAGGGAGGTTGGCCGGATCGCGTCAGTGCGCTCGAAGATCAGGTCGTCGGTCTCGAGTGGTCGCCGCGCGGCGACCGCATCGCGCTGGTCGTCGCGCCCGGCGGAGGGCTCAATACACAGATCTACGTCGTGCGTCCCAATGGCTCGGACCTGCGGCGGCTGACGCCGGGGGGCAAGGAGAACAACGCGTTCTCTCGCTGGAGCGCGGACGGCCGAACGCTCTTCATTACATCGAGCCGGGACGACCCGTCGCACTGGGATGCGTTCGCCGTCGACCTCGAGAGCGGTGCGTGGAGCGAGCCGATCGCGCGAACGCGCGGGATCGCGCGGATACACGACGACACCGCGAGCTCGGTGCTCCTCTTCCGCGTCCTCGCGCGCGGCGACAGCGACATGTATCTCGTCGATCGCCGCACGCCCCTCGAGACGCGTCTGACGCCGCACGACGGGCAGGCGCAGTACTGGGAAGGACGCCTTCGTGACGGCTGGATGCTCTGCGGGACGAACGCCGAGCGCGAGCGGAACGCGTTCGCCCGCATTCCGATAGATGGGTCCGGGCGGGTCGACATACTCGCGGAGCGCGACGACGCGGAGCTCGAGCAGATCGCGTACACCGACGATCGCGGGCGGGCCGCGCTGGTCTGGAACGTTGCCGGCCGGAGCGAGCTCGAGGTGATGGATCTTTCGACCGGCGCGCGGACCGGAATCGCTGTCCCCGCGGAAGGCATTGCCGGTCCGACTTGGAGCCGCGACGGCCGTCGCCTCGCGTTCGTGGCGAGCGGACCGTCTGTGGGTCCGCCGGACATCTGGATCGTCGACGAGATCGGGCGCACCGCACGCCGACTGACGCGCTCGCCACATCCTGGCGTCGACCTGTCGCGCCTGGTCGTACCACGGCTCGAGCATTTCGTCGCGGCGGACGGCCTCCAGCTCTCGGGATGGCTCTACGTCCCGCGGACGTTCGTCGCGCCGGGACCTGTCGTCCTCTCGTTCCATGGTGGACCGGAAGCGCAGGAGCGACCGAGCTTCAACCGCACCTACGAAGCGCTGCTCTCGCGGGGGATCGCGGTCTTCGCGCCGAACGTGCGAGGTTCATCCGGTTTCGGGAAGGCCTTCGTGCATCTTGATGACCGCGAGAAGCGCTTCGACGGAGTCCGCGACATCGCCGCGTGCGTCGATCACGTCGTCCAGATCGGTGTCGCCGATCCCACGCGGATCGGGATCACTGGCGGGTCCTACGGCGGCTACATGACGATGGCCGGGATCACCGAATTTCCGGAGCGCTTCGCCGCGGCGGTATGCGTGTGCGGGATCGTGAACTTCCGAACCTTCTTCCAGAAGACGGAGCCGTGGATGGCGGCCATCTCCAAGAGCGAGTACGGCGACCCCGACGAGGGCGATCTGCTGGACCGCTTGTCGCCGATCCACCGGATGGACCGCGTGCGCACACCGACCCTCGTGCTTCACGGCGCCAACGACACCAACTGCCCGGTCGTTGAGGCCGAGCAGATGGTCGACGAGATAGGCCGCCGCGGCGTCCCCGTCGAGCTCGTTCTGTTCCCCGACGAGGGTCACGGTTTCCTGAAGACCGCGAACCGTGTGCGCGCCGCGGTCGAGACGGTGCGCTGGTTCGAACGCCACCTCGGCTAAGGCCTCTGTCACAACTGGCCCCTCCGCGGTGCTCTATTGATGTATGGGGGCGTCGTCGTCCATGACGCTGCCGGCGCGCGACCCGGGCCGCATCGTCGCTGCCGCGGTCTCGCCGGCGTTCGAGGGGCTTTTTCGAGCCGAATACGCACGGGTGGTGGGCATCGCGCATCGCGTCCTCGCCGATCAGGCTGAGGCCGAGGATGTGGCGCAGGACGTGTTCATTTCGTTCTATCGGGGGCACCCGGCCGACGCCGCCTATGCCCGGGCGTGGCTCCATGCCGCCGCTGCGCACACCGCGCTGAACGCGCTCCGCGGGCGCGACCGGCGCTCGCGGCGTGAGGCCGCGCAGGCTGTGCCGCCGGACGCGACCGCCGCTCAGGAAGACCCGGCGGAGACCGTCGCCGCATCCGAGACGCGCGACGAAGTCCGCGCGGTGCTCGCGCGACTGCCCGAGCGTTCGGCTGCGATGCTCGCGCTCCGCTACGCCGGCCTTTCCTACGCCGAGATCGCCGCAGCGCTTGACGTCCGCGCGTCGAGCGTCGGCACCTTGCTCCGTCGCGCGGAAGATGCTTTCCGGAGGGAACTGCGATGAACGACACCGAGATCGCACAAGCGCTCGGAACGGCCGAGCCCCGCGTGAACGCCGATGACGCGCTCGCGCGATTCCAGGCGAGAGTCCAGACCGAAGGGATCGCGCCTGTCGCATCGGTCGCGCGTCCACGTATCACATCGCGCTGGCTGCAAGGCCTCGCCGCTGCGGCGGGTGTGATCATTGTCGCGAGCGCGCTCACCCTCTCGGGGGTCGCGGGGTCGATCCTCCAGATCTTCGAACCGAAGAGCGTCGTCGCCGTACCCCTCACGCAGGGCGACCTCAACTATCTCGGACAAGCCTGCGCCGGCTTGAACCTCCAGGAGTGCATGGGGGCATACGGCACGTTCGAATGGACCGCGCCGCCGCAGCCGAAGGAAGTCAACTCGCGCAGCCAGGCATCGGCCCAGGCCGGCTTCACCGCGCTGGCGCCAACGTCGCTGCCCTCGAGCGTGACCGGCGACCCGCGCTACGGCGTGATCAACCGCTCGACCGCGACGTTCACGTTCAGCGCGGACTCCACGCGGCAGGCGGCCGCGCGCCAGAACCGCACCGCGCCACCGCTGCCCGCCAACATCGACGGAAGCAAGCTGTTCATCGCCGGCGGGCCCGCGGTCGTGCAGATCTGGGGCGCGCCGACCTCGGCACCGGTGAGCCACGGGCAAGGCGACCTCTCCGACATCCCGACACTGATAGTCGGGCAGGCGAAGGCTCCAACCGTCTCGAGCGACGGGGTCACCGTGGACCAGCTCCGCGCCTATCTCTTGTCGCAGCCGGGTATTTCACCCCAGCTTGCTGCGGCGATCCGCGCGATCGGCGACCCCTCGAGCACGCTCCCCGTGCCGGTGCCGGCCGAGCTCGCGATCTCCCACCCCGTGACCGTGCAAGGCGTGCAGGGCCTGTACATCGGCGACAACACCGGGATCGCGAGCGCCGTCATCTGGCAGAAGGACGGCATGATGTTCGAGGTGATCGGGTCGTTCACGGAGAGCCAGGCGCTCGCGATCGCGAACTCCATGCGGTAGGTGGCGATCGCGAACGGCGCGATCCGGCTCGAGCACGTCACGAAGCGCTACGCGAAGGTCGTGGCGCTGAATGACCTCTCGCTCTCGGTGGAGCACGGCGTCTTTGGGTTCCTCGGTCCGAACGGAGCGGGAAAAACGACCGCGGTCAAGATATTGCTCGGGCTCACGCGCCCGACCACCGGCAGCGGCTCGCTCGCCGGCGCCGCGTTCGGGTCGAAGCCGTCGCTCGGCCGCATCGGCTACCTCCCGGAACTCTTCCGCTACCAATCGTGGCTGACCGCTCGCGAAGTGCTCGCGCTCCACTGCGAGCTCGCGGGCATCGATCGCGCGCGGTGGGGGTCGGAGATCGATCGCATCCTCGCGACGGTCGGGCTCGCCGATCGCGGGACGAGTCGCGTCGGCACGTTCTCCAAGGGAATGCAGCAGCGACTCGGGCTCGGCGTGGCCCTACTCGACGATCCCGCGGTCGTGCTCCTCGACGAGCCGACGAGCGCGCTCGATCCGGTCGGCCGCCACGACGTGCGCGAGATCATCCGCGCGCTCCGCGAGAAGGGCACGATCGTCTTCCTCAACTCGCACCTGCTCAGCGAAGTCGAGCAGGTCTGTGATGCGGTCGCGATCGTCGATCGCGGCAAGGTGGTGGCACAGGGCGATCTCACTCAGCTCCTTCGAACCTCGTCCGTCCGTGTGCGCGCGACCGGACTCTCGCGCGAGGCGCGCGCGGCGATGGCCCGGTTCGGCGAGCTCGATGACGATGCCGACGGCGTCGTCCTCGTCAAAGGCATCGAACGTGAGCGGATCCCCGAGCTGGTCAGCGCGATCGTCGCCTCTGGCGCGCGCGTGTATGCCGTCGAGTCCCAGCACGAATCGCTCGAAGAGCGGTTTCTGAGCCTGCTGGGGCAGTGAGATGAGATCGGTCCTCGTCGTCGCGCGTCAGGTCGTGAACGAGGCGGCGCGCCGTCGTCTCCTCCTCGCTCTGCTGCTGCTTACGCTCGTGGTCATCGCACTGACCGTCTGGGGCGTGTCGCGCGTCGACGATCTCCGGAACGGCGGGCAGCCGCTCTCCGACGCGCAGAAGAAGACGATCGTGTCGCAGCTTCTGATCCTCGTGATGTTCATGTTCAGCTGGGTGCTGTCCCTCGCCGCCGTGTTCGTCGCGTCACCGGCGATATCGGGCGAGCTCGAGTCCGGGATCGCGCTCGCGATCCTCGCGCGTCCGCTCTCGCGCGCCGAGTATGTCGTGGGGAAGTGGCTCGGCCTTGTCGCCCTCGTCGTCGCGTACGGCCTTGCGGCAGGGATCGTTGAGATCGTCGCCGTCCAGGTTGTCAGCGGTTATCAGCCGCCGCATCCGGTGGAGTTCCTGGGCTTCGTTCTGGGCGAAGGCGTCGTGATCCTCACGTTCGCGCTCATGCTCTCGACGCGCGTTGCCGGCATGGTCGGCGGGGTCATCGCCGCGATCCTCTTCGGGATCGCGTGGATGGGCGGGATCGTCGGCGGCGTCGGCGCGGCGTTCCACAACGCGACCATCACGAACGTCGGCACCCTCACGAAGCTCATCCTGCCGACCGATGGGCTCTGGCGCGGAGCCGTCTGGAGCCTCGAGCCTTCGATCGTCATCGCGGCGCAGCAACAGGTCGGCCCGGCGGTCGCCGCGAACCCGTTCTTCGCAGCCGAGCCGCCGCCCGCCGCATATGTGATCTGGGCGATCGCCTGGATCGCCGCGATGCTCGCGCTCGCGATTTGGAGCTTTCGCTCGCGCGAAGTTTGAGCGCCCAGATAGGTCGAAAAGCGGCGCGGGTCCTGTCCCAGGGGTAGGGGCCCCTGACCGCGAAGCGGGTCGGGGTCGCGCGCTCGCCTATCCGTCCGCTGCGTCCGCGTTGTCAATAGCTCTGAGCGACGCGGCGGATTAGCGGCTCGCGCGCGACCCGCTCCCCCGTGCCACCCGCGCCGCCTCCCGGCGACATGCGCTTTAGCATCGCCTCGCGATGCCGATTGATCGAGCTTTCTCCCGACGTGCTGGCTTTCAGGCCTATCTCATTGCGGCGTTCTCGCTCGTATATGCGGTCGTATTTCTCGGCTTCGTTCGGAATCATCCGGAGAACATTCAAGCGGCGGCGCTCGCGTGGGCACTCATCGCGGGGGCGGGGCTCTCCGCGACCATCGCGACGACATCGGCGGCCGCACGCATCGGCGGCGATGCTCGCTGGTGGCTGACCGCGCTCGGCGTGGGATATGGCCTTCTCTCGGCGGCCCACGGCACGTTCGCGGCGATCGCCGTGGAGCAGGGCATCGCGGCGACGGATCTCTCGCCGACCGATCCGCGCGGCCTCGCGACGTTCGGACTCGCGGGCCTTTGGGCGCTCACGCTCGGCCTCGAGACGGTCGCCGGCAACGGAGCGCTTCCACGTAATCTCGGCTGGCTCGCGATCGTCGGCGGTCTCGATCTCATCGTTCTCTTCATCGCGACGGTCGCGGCGTCCGAGAATCTGATCCTCGTGAGTGGCGGGCTCGCGTCGGTCATCCTCGTTCCGGCGTTCTGGATCTGGACAGGCCGAGTCCTCCGCGGCTAGGCCAGTTCGAGCGGGCCGCCCTCGCGGTCCCGCTTGTGGGGTCGCTCGCCCTCGGCTTACCGCTTTACGTCTTCGCTAGACCGTTCGCCCGCATCGCAGACCTGGCGGGGGATGACCTCTACATCTACAACCTCGGTGGCGCGGCCATGATCGGCTAC
>VBGU01000178.1 GCA_005881085.1 Chloroflexota bacterium
CCGGACCCAGATGTAGTGGCAGGACTAGCATCAGGGAAGGTAGAAGGAGGGTCTGATGACCCGTTGGCCGTTCGCTTCCGCGTCCATAAGCGAGAGGCTCCTTCTCCTTCTTCTAAAGGCACTGGCCAGCGGTTCGAACCTCGCAGCTTTCTAGGGGGGCGCGCACATGGCAATCGCCGACATCGCAGAGGTCTCCGTCCACCGCGCCGAGCCGAAAGGGCTCCGGATCGGACGCCGCTTCACCCGCGAGGGCGTCCACCCATACGACGAGGTCGAATGGGAGCTCCGCGACTCGGCCATTCCTGGCGAGAGCGGCAACGTCTTCGAGCAGAAAGGCGTTGAGGTTCCCAAGTTCTGGTCGCAGACGGCTACGAACGTCGTCGCGTCGAAATACTTCCGCGGCAAGCTCGGCTCGCCTGAGCGTGAGTCGAGCGTCAAGCAGATGGTCGATCGCGTCGTCGACACCATCGCCCGCGCCGGCTTCGAGGGCGGCTATTTCGCGAGCGCAGCAGACCGCGACGCCTTCGCCGACGAACTCAAGTACCTCATGGTCCACCAGCACGCCTCGTTCAACTCCCCGGTCTGGTTCAACATCGGCGTCAGCGGGGTCCCTCAACAGAGCTCGGCGTGCTTCATCCTTTCGGTCGAGGACGACATGCACTCGATCCTCGATTGGTTCCGCAACGAAGGCGTGATCTTCAAGGGCGGGTCGGGCTCGGGCGTCAACGTCTCGAAGATTCGTTCTCAAAAAGAGAATCTCTCCGGCGGCGGGTTCGCGTCGGGCCCGGTCTCGTTCATGCGCGGTGCGGACTCAGTCGCTGGGTCGATCAAATCCGGCGGGACCACGCGCCGCGCCGCGAAGATGGTCATTCTCGACACCGACCACCCCGATATCCACGAGTTCATCTGGTGCAAGGCGAAGGAAGAGAAGAAGGCCTGGGCTCTGGGCGAGGCAGGCTACGACATGAGTCTGAACGGCGAGGCCTGGCACTCGATCCAGTTCCAAAACGCCAACAACTCCGTCCGCGTGACCGACGAGTTCATGAAGAAGGCGCAGACGGACGAGGACTGGAGCCTGACCGCGCGCGTCGGCGGCGCGGTGCTCGAGACGATCAAGGCGCGTGCGCTCCTGGGGGAGATCGCGGAAGCGGCCTGGCAGTGCGGCGACCCGGGCATGCAGTTCGACACGACCATCAACGACTGGCACACCTCGCCGGCCAGCGGACGGATCAACGGATCTAACCCGTGCTTCCCCGGCGACGCGAGGGTGCACACCACGGTCGGGCTCTTGCCGATCGCCGAGCTCTTCGAGCGAGCAGAGGCAGGCGAGGACATCCGCGTGTACACGAACCTCGCGACCGCGGCCTCACCGGCCGTGGGTGTCGTCGCGAGCCAGCCGATCGCGGTCATGCGCAACGGGACGTCGGATGTCGTTCGGCTGCGCTTCATGAACGGCGGCGAGTTGCGATGCACCCCGAACCACCGGATCTGGACCAGCAATCGAGGCTGGGTCGAAGCACAAGCGCTGACCGACCACGACGAGGTCCTCCTGAACGACACGGCCACCGAGCCGACGGATTCACGGTGGGAGCTGCCCGTGAAGGCTGGAGCTATCGCCAAGTCGTGGCACCGTGGCGGGTCCGTGATCACTCGCGAACTCCCTACCCGTTGGAGCGAAGGTCTTGCCGAGCTCACGGGCCACCTCGTTGGTGACGGCGACCTCACTGGTGTCCGCACAGAGTGGGTGTACGGCGGCGACGACTTGACGAATGGCCTCCTCCAATCGCACGAAGGTCTGATCGCGGAGGCGTTTGGTGGCTCGAACCGCTCGGAGATGCAGAACGGCACTGTGCAGCTCCGCGTCGGTAGCCAAGCCGTGCGCGAGTTCTTCCTCGCTCTCGGGATCACTTCCGCTAGGGCGCCGTACAAGCGCGTTCCGACCGCCGTATTCACGGCACCGATGGAAGTGCAGGCCGCTTTCCTCCGGGGGCTGTATGGCGCCGACGGATGCGTTTCGCGGGTGGAAGAAGGCAAGGCGAGTCGTTACGTCGGACTTGGAAGCCACAGTGAGGCGCTTCTCAAAGATGTGCAGAAGGTCCTCAGCGCTTTCGGAATCCGAGGGCGTATCTACAACACGAGTGAAGGCACCGAGGCCGCATTCAGCTACACGCGTTCGACGGGCGAGACGATCGACTACGCATCCGGCCCGTCGTTCGATCTGCGAGTCACTGGTTCGGACACCGAGCGGTTCGCGGAGTTCATCGGCTTCTCGAGCCCGCGGAAGGGCCTCGAGCTGCAGACGCTCATCGATGAGGTCACCCGGTATCGCACCAAAGGGACGACGCGTTTGGCGAGCCGCGAGTTCGATGGGCAGGCCGTCGTCTACAACCTGACCGAACCACTGAACCACTCGTACATCGTTGACGGCGTCGTCGTCGCCAACTGCTCCGAATACATGAGCATCGACGACTCGGCCTGCAACCTCGCATCGCTTAATCTCCTCCGTTTCGTGCACAGCGACGGCGAGTTCGATGTGCAGCGGTTCCGCGCCGCGGTCGAGGTCGTCTTTACGGCGCAGGAAATACTCGTCGGCTACTCCGATTACCCCACCGCGAAGATCGCCGAGAACGCGCGCTCGCATCGCCAGCTCGGTCTCGGCTACGCGAATCTCGGCGCCCTTCTCATGCAGCGTGGTCTTCCGTACGACTCCAACGAGGGTCGGGCGTACGCCGCCGCGATCACCGCGCTCATGACCGGCGCGGCGTACGCGCAGTCCGGTCGGATCGCGGAGGCAGTGGGTCCGTACGAGGCGTACCCGAAGAACAAGGACGCGCACGACCGTGTCATCCAGATGCACCGCCTGCATGCGTACCGGATCCGCGACGAGCTCCTCCCCGCGAGCCTCCTCTCCGCGGCGCGTCAGGCCTGGGACGACGCGGTCGATCACGGACGCCAAGCGGGTTATCGCAACGCGCAGGCATCGGTACTCGCGCCGACGGGAACGATCAGTTTCATGATGGACTGCGACACGACCGGCGTTGAGCCGGACATCGCACTCGTCAAATACAAGAAGCTTGTCGGCGGCGGGATGCTGAAGCTCGTCAACGGCAGCGTCCCCGAGGCGCTACGCCGTCTCGGCTACAGCGAGACCGAGTCGGGCGCGATCACCACCTACATCGAGCAGTTCGGCACCATCGAAGGCGCGCCCGCGATCAAGGAACACGATCTCGCGGTCTTCGATTGCGCATTCAGGCCCCAGAACGGTGTGCGGACGATCCACCACATGGGCCACATCAAGATGATGGGCGCGGTCCAGCCGTTCATCTCCGGTGCGATCAGCAAGACCGTGAACCTTCCCGAGACAGCGACGGTCGCCGATGTCAGCGAGGCCTACGTCCAAGCGTGGAAGCACGGCCTGAAGGCGATCGCGATCTACCGCGACGGGAGCAAGAAGGTCCAGCCCGTAAACACGAGCAACAAAGAGAGCAACACCAAGACGGTCGAGACGATCGTCGAGCGGATCGTCGAGGTCACACGGCCACAGCGGCGCCGCCTCGCCGACACACGCGCCTCGCTCACGCACAAGTTCTCGATCGAAGGGCACGAGGGCTATATCACGGTGGGGCTCTTCGAGGACAACACGCCCGGCGAGCTGTTCGTCACCATGGCGAAGGAGGGCTCGACCCTCTCCGGGATGATGGACGCGTTTGCCACGAGCGTTTCGCTGCTGTTCCAGTACGGCGTCCCGCTCTCACACCTTGTCGAAAAGTTCGGTCACATGCGCTTCGAGCCAGCCGGTTGGACCGGCAATCCCGAGATCGGTTTCGCGAAGTCGATCGTCGACTACGTCTTCCGCTGGTTGGGGAACCGCTTCCTTTCCGAGCCTGAGCGGGCAGCGCTCGGCCTCATTCGGACGACTGAGGTCGCCGATGCCACGCCACAGCTCGAGCTTCTGAATCGCGTCGTGCAGCTCGCGACGCCGAATGCGCCGGCGACGAACGGACACGCGACCGCGCCCGCCCCTGAAGCGCCCGCCTATCGACGACTCAATTCCACACCCGATGCGCCCCCCTGTCCGCGTTGCGGCTGGCTGACCGTTCGAAGCGGCACCTGCCACAAATGCGAGAACTGCGGAGAGACGACCGGGTGTAGCTGATTTCCTCCGTCAGGCCCTGGCCGGCCCGCCCGCTGGCCAGTTCTGCCTACTGCCCGGGCACTCCCTGCTCCCCTGGGGTGCCCGGGCTTTTTCTTGTCTGGATCGCGGAGCGCGCGCGGGTGGTGTGCGGGCCCTGTCACGGCTACCGGCGGTGAGCAGCGCCGGGGTCTTCTTCGCTCGGCCCCTCGTGGGATCGCGATGGACCGCCCGTCAGGGGCCGCTCGCTCAGAAGACCCCGACGCTGCTCTCGCTCCCCCGCGCCACCCGCACATCGCTTGCGCGTCCTCTGCGATCCGTCGCGCCCTCGAATCCCTACTTTCCGTGCGAAGACGACGCACTGGGGATTTGCGAGTGTGCGGGTGTGCGGGTGGCACGGCGAAGGGGGTCTCTCGCGAAGCGCGGGTGCCCCGGGGCCCCGCCCGCAGCGAACGAAAGTGAGCTGCAAGGCGGGGAGGGTGCGCTGAGCGAGAGACCCGCGGAGCCGTGACAGGACCCGCAACCGCCGCGCGTCCTCTGCGATCCCAGCCGGCGCTTCTGATTGGGATTCGCGTCCTTTTACGCCGTGCTAACTAATCCGAATGAAATAGCTCCGCTATTTCCTATGTCGCTTCGGAAACAGACGTAGTAGTTGCTAACGTCTCAAATCAGTCGCCTGGTGACCGGAACGGGGATGACACTTCGTTCGTCTAGGTAAGTGGACGATTTACGACGAGCGAGCATGCGAGCGCTGTACGGCATGCAAGTTGCTCAAGCTTAGGGGAGCGCACTAGAGCGCTCGGGGAGGCGCGCAGAAGCATGGCGGTATTCGCGAGGAGCGGCGAGCAAACGCGGACGGTACGTCGCGCCGTGTGGATGTTTGCCGTCGCCCCGATCGCCGCGATCGCGCTTGCTGTCGGCGCCGCCTTCGCGGCGGACGCAGCGTATGCGCAGCGCGCGCTTCCCGGCATGACCGTCGGCGGGGTCGATATCAGCTCGCTCGAGGCAGGTTCGATCCGCGAGCGTCTCGCGGCCGAGCTCGCCGCGCCGTGGGCGTCGTCAACGGTGGTGCTCATGGACGGGTCGCGAACGTGGCAGGCGACCAATGCCGATCTCGGCATCGCACCCGACGTCGACGCGGCCGTGAGCGCCGCGCTTGCCTATGGAAAGTCCGGGAGCGTCCTCGATCGGCTGGGGGCGTGGATCGATGCGATACGCGGCCAGGCGAACGTCCCGTTCGCCATGCACGCGAAGGGCGACGCGCTCGATCGATGGGTGGCGGCCGCCGCCCGGGACACCGATCGCGCGTCGGTCTCCGGTGAGCTTCGCGTGGGCACGTCCGGTCTCGCGGTCACGCAACCGGCGCTCGGCCGCGAGGTCGATCGCGCCGGAACGGTCGCGGCACTTCTCTCCGCTGACTCGCTCGGCGATCGCGAGGTCATTCTTCGCGTTCGCACGTCGTACCCCGCCGTCGACGCGTCCGGCTTCGACGAGGCGTATGCGCGAGCGGCCGCGGTGGTCACCCCGGTCACTGTTCACGTGGAGGATCGGACCTTTACGGAAAATGCGACGTATCTCGCGAGCCTCCTGGCGATCGACCGTGTCGTCGCGAAGCCGGGCGAGCTCACGGCGATCCCGCAAAACGCGATCGCGCCCGCGGTCAGGTACCGCTACCAGGTCTCACTCGTGAACGAGCGTGTCGCGAGCTGGGCCACCGCACTCGGTGTCGTTCTCGATCACCCCGGCAAGAGCGCGAAGTTCAACCTGAACGCCGATCACGTGCCGTCGATCGTGCCGTCAGAGAGTGGAGTGAAGGTCGACCAGGCGAAGCTCCGCGCGATGGTGCTTGACGAGCTCGTGCGTCCCGCCACCGGCGCGACGCGGGACCTCGCGGCGCCCGCCGCAGTCGATACCTCCGCGTTCACGACCGAACAGGCGAAGGCGCTCCTGCCGAACCTTGTGCGTGCGTCGACGTTCACGACGTACTACCCCCCGAGCGCGTCGCGTCACGCGAACATCTCGACCGGCGCGTCGCAATTCGACGGCGTCGTAATCCTTCCGGGCCAGACCTTCTCGTTCTGGGAGCTCCTCGGACCGGTGACCGTCGAGCGCGGCTACGCGTATGCCGGCGCGATCATTAACAACCGCTCGGACGAGAACGTCATCGGCGGCGGCCTCTGCCAGGTGTCGACGACGATCTTCAACGCCGTTGCGGCGCAGGGATATGAGATCGTCGAACGACACGCGCACGGCTACTACATCGATCGCTATCCGATCGGCTACGACGCCGCGGTGTTCGAACCGGGCGTCGACTTCAAGTGGCGCAACGACACCGCGAATCCGGTGTTCATCTACTCGTGGAGCGACTGGACATCACTCACCATCGACGTCTGGGGGATCCCAACAGGGCGGACCGTCGCGGTGAGCGCGGCGACGCAAAAGAACTTCGTGCAACCGGCCGCGGATCAGCCCGCCGACCCGGCGTTCCCGAAGGGCGTCACCGTCGCCGGCCGCGATGTCTTCAAGTCGCGCACGGTCTACGAGAACGGGAAGGTGCTCCACCAGGACTTCTTCGCGAGCCACTACGCCCCGGTTTGGGGCGGCCCGCTGGTAGACCCAGACCCACCGAAGCCCTGATCGGACGCCCGAGACCAGCCTGAAAGCGGTCCGGATAACGGCCTAGCAGGCAGGCCGTTAGACGCGTGGTGGGAAGGCGTAGCGCGAAGGACACCGCGAAGCTGATCGACGAGGTCGCGCGCGGCGACCGGCTCCTTGAGGACATCAAGGACCCGCAGCTTCGCGAGACGGTCCGGCTTGCGCTCCGGTTGCACAAGGATCCGTACACCGCGCCCGATGCCAGGACGCGCTCCCGAATTAGGGCTCGCGTCCTTTTTGGGCTGCACCCGCACAACGCCACGCTCGTCGATCGTCTCGCGATCGCATTCGAGCTGCTCGGCCGACCGACGCCGTACGCGATGCGAGCTCTCGCCGTCGGTCTCGTTATCGTCGCCGTCGGAGCGAGCACCGCCGTCGTGAGCTCCGGCACGGTCGCGGACGACGCGCTGTACTCGGTCAAGACCACCTCCGAGCAGATGCGACTCGCGCTCGCGACGTCGCCAGAGGATCGCGCCGTCGTCGAGCTGTCGATCGCCGAGCACCGGCTCGCCGAGGCCACCGCGCTCGCGACCCTCGGCGACGAGGACAACGCGATCGTCGCGACGAGCGAGTACGGCGAGCACATGGCGAACGCGGCGGCCGAGCTCGCTCAAGTGGAGACGCTCCAGCCGGAAACAGCGACGCTGGTCGTCCAGCTACAGCAGCGGATCGACGAACATCGCGCGACCGCCGCGGCGGTCGTGGCCCGTCTGGCCGACGATCCCAACAGGGCTTCGGCGGCAGCGGCGCTCTCTGCCGTAGCGGCGCGCGGCGCTCCCGCGGCCGGTTTGAGCCCGGCCGCGGCGATCGCGCAGGACGCGGCGGACACGGCGGACGAGGCCGCCTCTCTCGCGGAGCGGATGGCGATCCCCGCACCCACCACTGATGCACCGCCCTCCTCATCCGGCGCGGACCGTGATGTCACGCCGCCGACAGGCAAGGCGACGCCTCGCGGGGGAGAGGCCGCGAGCAGCGACAGTGCTCGCGGTCAAAACGAGCGCGTCTCGAAGAAGGAGCGCGCCGCCGAGTCCGCGCGAAAGGCGGCCGACGAAGCAAAAGCCTCCGCGAAGAAGGCGAAAGAAGGAAGCCGGCGAACTCCATCGCCGACACCCCGACACCGCTAAGTAAGCCCTAGCATCGCCCTCGCTACGTGAGCCCCCACCGCCGCGCCGACCTTGCGTATCTTGCGGCGATCCTGCTCGGCGTCCTCGTCGTCGTCCTCCTCGGACCGCTCGACCGTCGGCTCGAGATCCTCCACATCAACGACTTCTCCGGTTTCTGGGCCGGGCCGCGAGCCGTCCTCGCGGGCGTGAGCCCGTGGGATCCGGCGCATTATCCCCAGGCGCGCATCGCGTTCGACACGCAGCGCGACGATGCGTCGGTCCTGAATTACATGCCCTGGACCGTGATCGCTCTACTCCCGCTCGGGCTATTGCCTCTGGATGCCGCGGCGTGGCTCTGGATGGCGCTCTCGATGATCTGCGCAGCCGTCGCGCTGCGCGCCCTGCTTCGCGAGTTCATGCCGGGCCGTTCCGTCGTGCACGGCCTGCTCGGGCTCGCGCTCTTCGTCGGGCAGCCCGGCGTTCTCACGATCGTCCTCGGGCAGTGGGCCCTCCTTCTCATGTCGGCCGTCGCGGCGATCGTCCTTGCGGTGCGCGCGGGTCACGCGCGCCGCGCCGGATTCGCCGCGCTCGCCCTTCTCGCGAAGCCGCAGCTCTTCGTGTGGACCGCACTTGGGCTGGCGATCCCGGCGTTCTTCGATTCCCGCTACCGCCGATTCGTCGCGTTTGCGGTCGTGCTCGCCGGCGCGCTCGTGGTCTCCGCGTGGCTTGCGTACCCCGAGTGGTTCCCGGCGTGGATTTCGGATATCCCGGCGCGGCGCACCGGCCGGTCCGCAGTCCTTCTCTCCGCGTTCGGCCAGCTCCTCGGCACGCCCGGTCGCGTGCTCGCGATCGCCCTGATCGGCGCGGGCGTCGTGCTCGCGTCGCGATTCGATCCCGGGAGCGACGCTTGGCTCGCGATGTGGCTCGCGCTCTCGAGCGCGGGCGCCATCTACAGCTGGTCATACGACCACGTGCTGCTCTTCGTCCCGCTCGTGGTCGCCTCGGGCGTTCTCGCTGCCGCGGGCCGCGAGCAGGCCGCGAAGCGGCTCGCGATCGGTGGGGCGCTCACGTTCCTTTTCGTTTCGCCGGCCTTCTACGCGATCGGGGTGCTCCGTCACGACGAGACCTTCAGCATCGCCGTGCCCGTCGCTTTCTACGTCGCCATCGCGTGGTTCCTCTGGCCCTACCGCCGCGGCGTGCTAATCCGAGAGCGCCCTGCGCAGCAGGTCCAGCCCGCTTAAGAGAGCGCGCCGTCGTCCGTCGGCAGGCGACCGGAAGCGAATGTCGAGGCGTCTCGTTCGTCCAGGCACGATCGCACGGAGTTCGCTCATCTCCGCGCCGTAGGGTGTCACCAAGAGGACCTCTCCACCGAGTCCGCGCCCATCGCGCTCCAGTCCTTCGGCGTCGGCCGATGGACGCACGATCGCGCCGACGAACCACTTCGCCGCGCCGGGCGCCTCCACAAGCGTTCGCGCGATGTCGCCGGCCGAGAGCGACTCGGCCACCGCGAGGCGCCACTTTCGCGCCTCGAGGCCGCGGCCGATGACCGCGGGCAGTGTCTCTTCGTCGGTGCCCCACACATATTCGCCAAGGCGCTCGCGGATCGCTTGCTCCATACCCGCGACGCGCCGGTCGGCTTCCGCGGGCGTGGGGGCCTTGTCGGCGACGCGAACGTGCACGCCGTCGTTCTTGGCGTAGGTCGCGACCGTCGGGCTCGTTGAGCGCACGAGCTCCGCAAGCTTCTCCTCCACCGCGCTCTCGCCGATGCCGAGGAGCTTGAGCGTTCGCCAACGCAGCGCGCCGCCTCTCGTCAGAGACGGTTCGACCGATTCCCACATCGGCGTCATCTCGCGGGGGACGCCGGGCATCGCGATGATCCGCTTGCCGTCCTTTTGAACGTCCCAGCCGGGGGCGGTGCCGTTCGGGTTCACGAGCGCGCGCGCCGAAGGGATGAGCCACGCCTGCTTCCGGTTCCGGTCGGGCATGACGATGCCGCGCCCGGAGAACCACGCGACCAGATCGGCCTCGAGGGCGGGGTCGACCGCCGGGGTCTCGCCGAGAGCGGCCGCGATCGCCTCGCGTGTCAGGTCGTCCTCGGTCGGCCCGAGACCTCCCGTGGCCACGACCAGGTCGCTTCGGGAGAGCGCTCGCTCGAACGCTTGCTTGGCGCGGCCGAGGTTGTCGCCGACGGTCTGCATATGGAGGCAATCGATCCCCAGGACGGCGAGCCGGCCCGCCAGGTAGTTCGCGTTTGTATCGACGATCTGGCCCAGCAGCAGCTCGGTTCCGATCGACAGAAGTTCAGCTTTCATGAGCGGATCGGCCCAGCCGCGGCTGACTGCGTGTTCGGTTGGCATGAGGCTTGCTGCCTGTGGGCTTCGACAACAAGAAATCCCAACCCTTCCCTTCCTCACCACGAACCCCGACCGCAAGGTCGGGGTTTTGTGGGCGTATGGGGTCGCGCGGCCGAGTCAGGGGGCTAGGGTACGCTGCGGCGACAGACCACCTGGAGGTGCTGCGTTGGCCAGCGGCTATTGCGTCAAGTGCAAGGCCTCGCGTGAGATAAAGGACGCGCAGCAGATCACCATGAAGAACGGGCGCCCCGCGACTCAGGGGATCTGCCCGGTCTGCGGGACCAAGATCTTCAAGATCGGCGCGTCGACTTAGGCGCGGTGTGCGTTCTGCCGCGTCCCCGCCCGGAGGTGCGCACATGAAGGTTCGCGAGCTCATGACAAAACAGCCGACGACCGTCAAGCCGGACGCGACGCTCGGCGAGGTTGCGACGCTCATGAAGCAGTCGGACTGCGGCTCGATCCCGGTCGTCGAGGGCGGACGTCTCGTTGGCATCGTCACCGACCGCGACATCGTCGTTCGCGGCATCGCGGCCGGTGTGGATCCGAAGACGCAGCGCGTCAGCAAGGTCATGTCGTCGGATCCGGTCACGGTCGGCCCGGATGACGATGTCACCGACGCTGAAAAGAAAATGGCTGATCGTCAGATCCGCCGATTGCCGGTGGTCGAAGGCGGGAAGCTCGTCGGGATCATCGTGACCGCGCAGATCGCTCGAGCGGGCAATGAGCGCAAGGTCGGCGAGACGATCAAAGAGATCAGTGAGTCCAGAAGCAGCCGAGGTTCGCACGCGAGCGGATAACATTGGTGGACAACTCGGTTGGTGGTGCTGCTCGCCCGTCGGTACCATTTCGAGGGGCCAGTAGCTCAGCGGTAGAGCAGGAGACTCTTAATCTCTTGGTCCAGGGTTCGAATCCCTG
>VBGU01000167.1 GCA_005881085.1 Chloroflexota bacterium
CGTGAAGCGCGGGCTCAAAGGTCACCACCGGATCCGTGCGCTGGGCAGATAGCGTCGTGAGCGGCGCGACCGAGCGGCTGAACTGCACGAAGAGCTGCGCGGCGAGCGGGACCTCGGTGTCGCCGTCACCGGGGATGACTTGCTGCACCGCGAGCTGGCCGGTCACGGTGAACTTCTTGGTGATCGCGTTTGAAAGCCCCGCGTCGGGACGCGCGGGTACGTTCACGGTGTAGGTCGACCCTCGCACGAACCCCGGGAAGTCGGGCTGGAAGAGCGCGGTGCGCGCGCCGAGCCACGCGTAGGTGCCCTTCGTCTCGGGGATGACCTGGAACAGCGCCTCCGGTGCGCGCTCCTCCGGCGATTTCGCGAACGTGACGGTCACGGGACCGAGGCGCGAGACATCGTCGCCCTGGGGAAGAACGGTGAACGCGGGCGGCTCCGCGAGCGACGCGCTCGGCGCGCGACCGACGACTTGGAAGAGTCCGGCGAGCAGTGCGAGCACGACCACGGTCGTGATCGCGGGCCGGAACGTGCGGAGACGTGCCATGAGCGTCGCGGCGTTCATCTCTTCACCTCGAATGCCGACGTGGCGGTCGCGAAGGAGCCATCCGCGAAGCGCGCGCTCGCTCGGAGCGTGTGCCCGCCGAGCTCGAGCGTCCAGAGCAGCGCGGGGTCGGACCCGGGCGCATCGCCGATGACCCGGCCGTCGATCGCGAACGTGACGCTCTCGATCCCCCGCGCCGCCACAACGCGCAGCAGGATCTGGGACGACGCGATCTCCGGCGCGAAGTGGATCGTCGTTCCCGCTACCGGCGCCAGGATGCGGAGCACGTCGCGCGACGCGCTCGCGCCGTCCGAGCGCAGCGTGAGCCCCGCGGCGCGCGCCCAGTCGCGCGCCTCGATCGGCGGGTCGATCGCGATGCGCCCGTCGGAGCCCCTGACGTAATAGGTCTCGTGCCCGGTCGGCACCGTGCCCGCGGCGAAGATCTCGCTGGTCGGCGACGCGCAGTCGGGTCCGGGCAAAAGGCCGGTCGGAGTGCAGACCGTCGCCTCGACGATGCCAGAGGGCCGAACGAACGGGCTCATCGTGCGCGAGAGGGATGCGGCCATCATCGCGTCGCGCCAGATGGGGCCCGCTCCTTCGACGCCCGCGAGGTCGAGCATCGGCGCGCCGTCAGCGTTCCCGACCCACACGCCGATCGCGATGTTCGGCGTGAAGCCGATGGTCCACGTGTCGCGAAAACCCGTGCTCGTGCCGGTCTTCACCGCGGCGGGGAAGGGGACCTCGAACGGCGTGACGCCGCCGAACCCGGGGATGCGCGCGTTCGGGTCGCTCAGGATGTCGCTGATCACGTACGCGTGCTCCGCGCTGAGCACGCGCTGCGGGGCGGCCGGCGCGTGCTGGAACAGGATCCGGCCCGACCCATCACGCACGCGCTCGATCGCGAATGGCTCAGAGAGCATGCCGGCCGCACCGAATGCGGCAAAGGCGTTCGTGAGGTCGACCAGGCGCACCTCGCCGCTGCCGAGGGTGAGCGAGAGGCCGTAGCTCCCGACGTCGCCCAGCGTCGTGAGCCCGAAGCGATGGGTGATCTCGAGCATCGCGTCGAGCCCGATCGCGTCGAGCGTGCGGACCGCGGGCACGTTGAGCGACGACGCGAGCGCGACGCGCAGCGGAACGACGCCGTGGAAAGAACGGTCGAAGTTCTGTGGCGTGTACGGACCCTCGTCGGTCGCGAAGCTGGCGGGGACGTCGAGGAGCGGCGTCGCCGCGGTGTAGCCGCGCTCCAACGCCGCCGCGTAGAGGAGCGGCTTCAGGGCGGAGCCGGGCTGCCGCGGCGTTCGGACCATGTCGATCTCGCCGCCGTGCAGCGGGTCCCCATCGGTCGCGCTCCCGACCCACGCCACGAGGCGGCCCGTTCCGGGCTCGATCGCGACGAGTGCGGCGTCAGTCGCATTGCGATCGCGAAGTGTCTCGAGACGGAGCCGCACGAGACGCTCCGATTCCGACTGCAAACCCGCGTCGAGGGTGGTCTCGATGACGAGGCCGTCGCGGCCTGCGAGGTCAGGGCGCAGACGTGCGAGCTCCGCGCGCGCGAACGCGACGAACTGGTGCGCGATCGGTGGAAGCGATGCCGGAAGGATGTCGATCCGCTCGGCCGCGGCCGCATCCGCCTGCGGCCGCGTGATCCAGCCGTCCTCGACCATTCGCGCGAGCACGTAGGTCTGCCGAACGCGTGCCGCCGAGTCGATCACCGAGTCGTATTCGGAGGGACGCTGCGGAAGTCCCGCGAGATATGCGGCGTGCGCGAGATCGAGGTTCGCGGCGCCGATCCCGAAGTAGACGCGTGCCGCGGCCTCGACGCCGTACGCGCCGCGGCCGTAGTACACGTCGTTCAGATAGAGCTGGAGGATCTCCGCCTTCGAGCGATTCGCCTCGAGCTGCAGGGCGATGAGCGCCTCGTGCGCCTTTCGCACCGCGAGCGGCGACGCGTCGTCCGCGAGGTAGAGACGCCGTGCGAGCTGCTGGGTGATCGTCGACGCGCCGGATGGCGACGACGAGTTCGCGAGCGCGCGAGCGATCGCGACGGGGTCGACGCCGACGTGCTGGAGGAAGCGGCGATCCTCCGCCGAGATCGTTGCCTGGAGCATCCGCGGGGCGACGCGATCGATGGTCGTCGGGATCCGGACGCCGGCGCTCATGTCGCGCTCGAGAACGTTCCCGTGGGCGTCGAGGACGACGGTGCCCGGCACGGCGCCGCTCGACTCGGGCGCGTCGAGTGGAGCGAACCGCGCGTACGCCGTCAGCGACAGCGACACGAAGCCGATGGCGATGACGAGGAGACGTGCGGTGGCGCGCATTGGCGAGAAGCATCTATGACGGGTGGTAATCCGGCGTCTGACGCTGACCTCGGAAGTACTACGTGGTCGCTAGGAGTTCGAGCGGTGCGTTTGTGACGATGAGGCAACGAAGCAATCCTGATTTTGGAGCCGATACTCGAACCGGTGAGCATCGCGAAGCTGGGCTACGCCCTGTTGCTACGAGCACTGGCGGCTGTGGGTGGTGCGATCGCGGCTTACGGCGCGACCGGGATGTTCACGACCGCCGGAGTCATGCCTCCAAACGCCATCGTCATCGCGGGGTTGGCCGCGTGTGGCGCCGCAGCGCTTGCGCTCTGGTCATCGGAGCGAACGCTCACCGGGATCTGGCCCGCGTTGCTGATCGCGGCGGTGCCTTTCTCGCTCTATGCGATCGGCTCATGGGGACAGGACGAGTGCACAGTGAACCACCCGCCCATCGGTTCCGCATACAACTCCGCATTCAGTTGCAGCCCCGTCGGCTCTCACGCGCTCGCGGTGATCGGGCCTGCCGTGACGCTCGTCGGCCTCGCGATGCTCGTGCTGGACATGCGGACTCTCACCCGCGGACGAGGCGGTCTGCCGATAGGAAGCTGATCGGATGGCGCGTTTCGCCATCGAGGACGAGGTCCGCGAGGATCTCGCCGATCACGGTCGAGAACTTGAACCCGTGGCCGGAGCATGCCGATGCGACGACGACGTTCGGATGATCGGCCAATCGGTCGACGATGAAGTTCGCGTCGGGCGTGTTCGTGTACATGCAGACCTTCGCGTCGCGCCTCTCGCCGTTCACGAGCGGCATCCGCCGCCTGAGCCACGCGCGCACTCGGTCCTCGTCTCCGGCCGACACCGTGCGATCGACCGTGTCGGGATCCGCTCTGTCGCCGAAGTGGAGACCCGCGACCTTCACGCCCTGGCCCTCAATGTAGGGAAAGCCGTAGAAGATGCGATCGGTGTCGTCGACGATGTAGATCGGCAGTCGCGCGAACGCGTCGCGCTCGGCCGTCGGCTCGAACCAGAGGAGGACGCTGCGCTCGACGGAGAGCTCCGGCGCGAGCGAGGGCGCGAGCTGCGATTCCCACGCGCCCGCCGCGATGACGAGCTTCTTCGCATCGAATGTTCCCGTCGAGGTGCTGACGCGGACGCCGTCAGGCGTCGATTCCCATCGCTCGACCGGCTCGTCGAAGCGCAGCGTCGCGCCGCTGTCCTCCGCAAGACGCAGGTGGGTCTCGATACAGAGCTCCGGCGCGAGCCATCCGGCCTGCTTCTCGAACACCCCCTGCCATCCATCGGGCCATTCGAAGAGCGGGTAACGCCTGCGGAGCGCCGAGGCGTCGAGCACCTCGTGCTCGAGATGATGCGTGCGCGCGCTCAGGAGTGCGCCGCTGACGAGCTCGCCGGTTGGATCGCCGGCATAAAGGCCGCCCGTCTCGGTGAGAAGAGTCTCGCCGCTCACGCGCTCGAGGTCGCGCCAGAGCGTCCACGCGCGGCGGAGGAGCGGCACGTAATCGGGGTGCTCGTAATAGGAGAGGCGGATGATCCGCGAGAGGCCGCCGGACGAGCCGAGGGTATGCCCGCGCACGAATCGATCGAAACCGAGGACCGACGCGCCGCGCGCGGCGAGCCGGTATGCGGCCGAGCTGCCGTGGGCACCGAGTCCCGCGACGATGACGTCTGCGTCCATGTGTCGCGTAAGTTTTAGCGCTTTATCGCGCGCCGGCTGTGACGACTAGGCGTAGCGCTTTACGAACGCGAGCGCCGTGTCGGCGACCTCCCGCCATCCGCTGTCGATAACGAGCGAATGCCCGCGGTTGGGTAGCTTGGCGATCTCGGTCACGCCTGCGTTCCGCTTTTGCTTCTTGTACGAGGCGTCCGCGATCGCCCACGGGACGGTGTTGTCCTTCTCGCCGTCGATGATCAGGAGCGGCCCGCGCGCGGGGTTCTCGGTGTCGACCTTCGCCTCCGTCCAGGGATTGAGGTTGGCGGTGGCCGCCTGGAAGAGCGGCGCGCCGGAGGCCGGCACGTGGTACTTCTGGTACAGGTCCTTCGCCTCGTCCTCGCCGAGAGCGTTGGCCCAGCCGTACTTGAACTGCTCGAACGTGAGCGCGATCGCGCGGCCCCGGTTGGCGGGGTTGCCAAGCACCGGCGACGCCGACTTGAGCGAGGACAGCGGCAGCGGCAGCACGCCGCGGAAGGGAGCCGGATCGATCGCCACCGATGCGACCGCGAGGCCCCGCCCAGCGAGCATTTGTGTGATGAGTCCGCCGAACGAGTGTCCAATGACGATCGGCTTTTTCTTGAGTCGGCCGATCACCTTGGCGAAATGGTCGGCGACCTGTCCAACCATCTTGTGGGCGAAGGTCTCTGGATGTGCCTTGGCCTCTTCCACTGTTTCCGGATCGTCTGGCCATCCTGGCGTGATCGCGGCGTAGCCGGCCTCGTCGAAGAACGCGGCCCAGCGATCCCAGCTGCTTGGAAGTAGCCAGAGCCCGTGAACAAAGACCACGGGAGTCCGATCGGTCGCGTTCGCACGCTCGATCTGCTCGGAGGTGTGGCGGGATACGGCGTCGACATCGGTCATGGTTGAGGACATGTGACCCTCCCCTTTTGCGCGAGTGCGCTGGATGACAGCGTCTCACACCCGCAAACAGGCTGCCAGCCCAAGAGCGCTACGCCGCCGCCTGAATGACCTCCGTGCCGAAGCGTCGGATGTTCGCCGGCTCCGGGTCGATGTTCACGATCACGTGGCCGACGCCGCGGTCGCGCCACCGGCTTAGGCGCTCCACCTCCCAGCGCGGCGACCACTTGTAACCCGCGATCTCC
>VBGU01000168.1 GCA_005881085.1 Chloroflexota bacterium
CTCTCCTACGCCGTCTACCACCCCGATCGTCTGGTGCGCGGAAAGCGAATGGCAGACCACCTCCGCATCGCGGTCTGTCTCTGGCACTCCTTCAACTGGCCGGGCTCGGACGTCTTCGGGGTAGGGACGTTCGATCGTCCCTGGCTCGCCCCGGGCGTGGATCCGAAGACCGCCTCGCAGGCGAAGATCGATGCGGCGTTCGAGTTCATCGACAAGCTTGGCGTTCCGTTCTTCGCGTTTCACGATCGAGATGTCGCGCCCGAGGGCCGAACCTACGCGGAGACCCGCGCGAACCTCGCCTCGAGCGTGGATCGGATCGAAAAGCACATGGAGCGCACCGGAGCGCGGCTCCTCTGGGGCACGGCGAACCTGTTCAGTCACCCGCGCTACGCGGCGGGCGCCGCGACGAATCCCGATCCCGAGGTGTTCGCGTACGCGGCCGCGCAGGTCAAGACGATGCTCGAGGTAACCCACCGCCTCAACGGAGCGAACTACGTCCTGTGGGGCGGACGCGAGGGCTATGAGACGCTCCTCAATACCGATCTCGCTCGGGAAGAGGCACAGCTCGCGCGGTTCCTGGCGATGGTCGCGGAGCACAAGCACCGGATCGGCTTCACCGGCACGCTCCTCATCGAGCCCAAGCCGCAGGAGCCGACGAAGCACCAGTACGACTACGACGCCGCCACCGTCATCGGTTTCCTTCAGCGCCACGATCTCGCGGGTGAGTACCGCCTCAACCTCGAGGCGAACCACGCGACCCTCGCGGGTCACAGCTTTCATCACGAAGTCGCGAGCGCGATCGCACTCGGCGGCTTCGGCAGCATCGACGTCAACCGCGGCGACTACCAGAACGGTTGGGACACCGATCAGTTCCCGAATTCGGTCGACGAGCTGGCGCTCGCGCTCCACGAAATCCTGGCCGCAGGCGGATTCACGACGGGTGGCTTCAACTTCGACGCGAAGCTCCGGCGGCAGAGCGTGAGCCGGACCGATCTCTTCCATGCGCACATCGCCGGCATCGACACGCTACTCGCCGCCGCCGACATGGTCGAGCACGACACCCTCGCCGCGCCTCGAACGAAGCGCTACGCGGATTGGTCGAACGAGCTCGGGAGAGCCATCCTGTCGGGCTCCATGACGCTCGCCGACCTCGAGCGTCGGGTCGCGGCGGGCAAGATCGATCCGCGACCGAGATCTGGAGAGCAAGAGCTTCTCGAAGGCGCGGTCAACCGCCGGATCTGGGCCGTCGACCTGTCGCGAAAGCCTTAGCCGTGTAGCTCGGCGAGCTCCTGGCTGGTGAGCTTCGTCGGCGGCTTGCCGAGGATGATCATTCCGAGGACCTCATCGGTCGTCACGTCGGTCTTGTTGACGGTGCCGACGAGCCTGCCGTGGTACATGACGCTTATCCGCTCGGACAGGTCGAACACGTCGTGGATGTCGTGGCTTACGAGAAAGATCCCGATCCCCTCGCTCTTGAGCTGCCGGATGAGGCTATGTACCTGTGCCGTCTCCGCGGGCCCAAGAGCGGCCGTCGGCTCGTCCATGATCAGGGCGCGCGCGTTGAAGTGGATCGCTCGGGCGATCGCGACCGCCTGGCGCTGACCTCCGGAGAGGCGGAGGACCGGCGTCTTGAAATTCTTGAAGTTCGGGTTGAGGCGACCGATGACTTTCCGCGTAGCCGATTCCATGGCCGCGTCGTTGAGGGAGCTGGACCCCATCAGCTCTCGACCGAGGAAGACATTCGCAGGCGCATCGAGATTGTCGGCCAGGGCCAAAGTCTGGTAGATCGTTTCGATCCCGAGCGCCTTCGCGTCGCGCGGGTTTGCGATCGCGACCGGCTGGCCGTTCACCAGGATCTGTCCCGAATCCGGAGGTCGCGCTCCCGATAGCGTCCGCATGAGCGTGGTCTTTCCGGCGCCGTTACCCCCGACGACCCCGACGACTTCGCCCGCATTGAGATCCATCGTGACTCCGGCGACGGCTCGGACACCGCCGAACGCGACGTGAATGTTCCGCAGCTCCACCAGCGGAACGCGCTGCACCTGCGGGCTCGGCGTCTCGACCGCGGCGATCATCGCGCTCAACTCACTCTCCTGCGCACGAGCGCGTCGAGGCCGACCGCCGCGACGAGGACGATGCCGACGACGATGTCCTGAGTCGGCGAGTCGACGAGCAGAAGCACCATGCCTGAGCGTAGCGATTGCATCACGACCGCACCGAGGATCGCGCCGGGGACCGTCCCGATGCCCCCGGAGAACGACGTACCACCGATGACCGCGGCCGAGATCACGTCGAGCTCGTTCTGGACGCCGAGGCTCGTCACCGCGGCGTCGAGACGAGCGGTTTGCACCGCGGCGCTGACCGCGGCGAGGCTTCCCATGAGCGCGAACGTGAGCATGATCGTGCGCCGCACGTTGATGCCGGCGAGCGCTGCCGCCTCGGGGTTGCCGCCGATCGCGTAGACATACCGTCCGAAACGCCGGCGCGTTCCGAGAAAGGTCACGACGAGCGTGACGATCAGCATGATCACGACCGGGAACGCGACTCCGGTCGGAATACCGCCTGGCGGCACAGGGATGCCACGCTCCTGCGCGACCTGCTGCGCCACATTGATCGGGAGCGGGTAGCTGTTGGCGACCCACACGGTTCCGAGCACGACGCCGCAGGCGACCACCCCGACGAGGACCTCGGCCCACATCGGCCGGACCGGAAAGCCGTAGCGCCGCTTGCGGCGGCGAGACGCGATCATCAAAAGGACGATCGCCACACAGATGACGACGCCCAGAGCCCAGCTCGGCCACTCCCCGAGGGCGCCGACGCGCGTGCCGACGGTACCGCCCCCGAGCATTTGGAAGGTCGTGTCGAGCGGCGCGATCGTCTGGCCCTGTGCGTAGCGAAAGATGAGACCGCGCCAGATCAAGAGTCCGCCGAGCGTGACGATGAACGAGGGGACGCCGCCGAACGCGACGATGAAGCCCTGCAGTCCCCCGACCACGGCTCCGAGCGCGATCCCCGCGACCAGCGCGACGATCCATGTGTACGGCTGCTCGAGTCCGAGTCCAAGACTCTGCGGGATCCACACCGCCTGGACCATCGCCATCGTGTATCCGAGAAAACCAAGCATCGATCCGACCGAGAGATCGATGTTGCGGGACACGATGATCAGGACCATCCCCGTGGCCATGATCCCGATCGAGGCGCTCTGGACCGATAGGTTCCAGAGGTTGCGCGGGCTGAGGAACGTTCCGCCCGACACGATGTCGAAGGCGATCCAGATGACGGCGAGCGCCCCGACCATGCCGAGCATGCGCGTGTCGACCTCGAGCGGACGCAGCACGGCCGACACGGGTGCGAACGCGGAACGGACCACTTCGACGAAAGAACGGATCGGCGCGGCGGGTTGGCCCTCTTTGGTCACCTCGCCGGGAACTGAGACTCCCATCAGCTCGTTGCCTTGACCTCCGTTACTCCCCCGATAAAGATGCGCCCCGCCCCCGCGTTAGCGAGGGCGGGGCGCTTTCGTCACGCGAGTCGCGAATGAATCAACCGCAGGCGGTGACCTTACCGGCAGCCACGCCCTGGCACAGATCGGCCTTGGTGATCCAGCCAGCGGTCAGCACGTCGTTCAGATTCGCGGTGGTGATCGGGTTCGGGGTCAGAAGGATCGAGCTCAGGCTGTTATTACCTGGAGTCGTGAACTTGGCCGTGCCCGTCACCTTGCTCGGGTCGGAGTTCTTGCAGAGCTGCATCGCAGCTTCGCCCGCGGTCTTGCCGAGCAGGCGCGCGTCCTTCCACACGTCGACGGTCTGCGTACCAAGGGCCACACGGTTCAGGGCGGCCTTGTCGCCGTCCTGGCCCGACACCGGCACCTTGCCTGCGAGGCCTTGCGCGGTCAGCGCCGCGATCACGCCGCCGGCCATGCCGTCGTTCTCCGAGAGAACCGCGTCGACCTTGTTCTGGTTCTGCGTGAGGATCTGCTCCATGTTGGTCTGCGCCTTCGCTGGGTCCCAGTTGTCGGTGTAGACCTCACCGACGATCTTGATGTCGCCTGCCTTCACGGCGGTTCCTATGACCTGCTCCATACCGCTGCGCAGGAAGTCGGCGTTCGCGTCGGCCTTGTTGCCCTTGATGATCGCGTAGTTCCCCTTCGGCTTCGCGGCGAAGACGGCCTGCGCCTCGAGCTTGCCGACGAGGACGTTGTCGAAGGTGATGTAGAGAGCCTTCGGGTCCTCGATGAGGCGGTCGTACGCGATGACCGGAACGCCGTTCTGGATCGACTTGGCGACGGACGGCTTAATCGCCGTGCCGTCCTGCGCGAGGATGATCAGAACCTTTGCGCCTTGCGAGATCAGGTTGTCGACGTTACTGGCCTGGGTCTCTGCCGACGATTTCGCGTCATTGGAAACGTACTTGCCGCCACCGGCCGCGATCGCGGCCTTGATCGCGGGCTCATCCCACTTGGCCCACCGCTCTTCCTGATAGTTGTTCCACGACACTCCGACCGTGCACGCCGCGGCTGCGGTGGGTGCAGCTGAAGTGGCCACAGCAACCGTTGGGCTGCTACTGCCACCACTTCCAGTACCTCCGCCACAAGCCGAGACGAGCAAAGTGAGCCCGACCGCGAGCACTGCTAAGCGTCTATTCACGATTTCCTTCCCCCTGAGCGCTCTCCGTTGAACGGAGGGCGAGTGTCACGCTAGCACCACGCTCCCCGACTTTCGAGTGGTCAGACCGCGACGTCGGGGCGCGTTCGCGCGACCATCTCGGGGTGGGACTCCGCGCCGTCGCCCTCGCAGCCGTCGCGGTCGTCTGTGCCGCGATCGTCCCGGATGTCCCGACCGGCGCACTCTCGAGCGGTGCCGTAGCCCTCGGCGCACCGCGCTTTGTCGAGGAGACCGCCAGCGCGGGCGTGGACCACATCTACAACGGCGGCTTCGAATACGCGGTCGGCGGCGGGTTAGCTGTGTTCGATTGCAACGGTGACGGGAAGCCTGACCTTTATCTAGGGGGTGGGGGCGATTCCGCAGCCCTCTACCGGAATGACAGCCCGACCGGCGGGGCCCTCCGCTTCATGAAGATGCGCGATCCCGCGACGGACCTTGCGGGCGTAAACGGGGCCTACCCGATCGACATCGATGGCGATGGGGTGACTGACCTCGTCGTGCTCCGGAACACCGAGAACATCCTCCTTCGTGGCCTCGGTAGCTGCCGGTTCGAGCGCGCGAACGAGCGGTGGGGATTCGACGGCGGGTCGTCTGCCACGACGGCGTTCAGCGCGACGTGGGAGGCAACCGAAAGCCTGCCGACGCTGGCGTTCGGGAGGTACGTCAACCCGGCCAGCAACGACCCGCATCGTCTGTGCTTCGACAACGAGCTGGTCCGGCCCGCGACGGCTTCCGGTTTCGGCCGGCCGATACCGCTGAAGCCGAGCTGGTGCGCGCTCTCGATGCTCTTCAGCGACTGGAGTCGGTCCGGCCGAATCGATCTTCGAGTGAGCAACGACCAGCACTATTACCTGCCGACCGAGGGTCAGGAGCAGCTCTGGCGCGTCGTCCCGCGCGAGCCGCCGTCGCTGTACACGGCGGACGATGGATGGGTGACGGTACAGATACAGGGGATGGGCATCGCGAGCTACGACCTTACCGGCGACGGTTATCCGGAGGTGTTTCTCACGAGCCAAGCCGACAATCGACTGCAGACTCTCACGCTGGGTCCGTCCAAGCCGACCTATCGCGACATCAGCCTCCGGCGCGGGGTGAACGCGGCCCAGCCATTCACCGGCGGCGATACGCGGCCATCGACGGCGTGGCACGACGAGTTCGCGGACGTGAACAACGACGGCTTCGTCGATCTCTTCATATCGAAGGGCAACGTCACCGACCAGATCGAGTACGCGCAGAAGGACCCGAGCGACCTTCTCATCGGACAGCAGGACGGAACATTTCACGAGGCCGCCGACGCGGCCGGCATCGTCACGTTCGATCGAGGGCGAGGGGCGGCGCTCGCCGACTTCAACCTCGATGGGATGCTCGACCTCGTTGAGGTCAACTACGGCGCGCCGGTGCGGATCTGGCGCAACGTCGGTGCCGGCGACGCGTCGCATCCTCGCGCGATGGGCAACTGGCTCGCGTTGAGCGTCGTGCAGACCGGGCCGAACGCGAACGCGATCGGCGCCTGGGCTGAGGTCCGCGTCGGCGATCGGATCGCGCGACGCGAGCTCACGATCGGCGGAGGCCACGCCGGAGGACAGCTCGGCTGGATCCATTTCGGCCTCGGCGATGCGACTCGCGCGGACGTCCGCGTTCTGTGGCCGGGAGGCGAGACCGGCCCGTGGCTCCACGTCACCGCGAACGAGTTCACGGTCGTGAAGAGAGGCGTCGCCGAGGCACGCCGATGGTCGCCGAGCGGAAGCTGACATAGTTTTGCCGGCGCAGTTGAAGGCCACCTCATCGATCGCAACGCGGACGCGTATCCGCGTGGGCGCGGCGGCGCTCGTCGCTGTCGCCGTGGTGGTCGGCGCGGTGCTCACGACCACGCGGCCGTGGGAGCGTGCGCCGGCGTGCCCGCCGATCGCCGACCACCCGAGGTGGTCTGTCGCCCGGCGGTGGGACGAGGCCTTGCTCGATGCCATCCGACGTTCGCTGCCGAATCCGCCGGTGCATGCACGCAATCTGTTCCACGTTTCCGTCGCGATGTGGGATGGGTGGGCCGCGTACGACACCACGGCCTCGGGCTACCTCTTCAAAGAAAAGATCAGCGCCGCGGACGTGCCGGCCGCACGCAATGAGACGATCAGCTACGCGGCGTATCGCGTCCTCTCCGCGCGCTTCATCAAGGCGGTCGGCGCGGACAAGTCGCT
>VBGU01000016.1 GCA_005881085.1 Chloroflexota bacterium
TACGGCCGCGTGAACAGCGCCGTCGCGATGCTGAGCACGACGACCCACAGCAACACGGGATCGCCACGGATGAACGAGAGACCCTCCTTGATCGATTCGAGCAGCGAAAGACGCGGGCCGTAATCGATCGCCGGTTGCGGACGCATCAGGAGGAGGGCCGCGACGATCGCCAGGTATGAGATCGCGTTGATCAGCATGAGGCCGCCGACGCCGAACGGGATGATCAGGACGCCACCGACGAGCGGCCCCACCAGCGTCGCGCCGTTGAACGCGGCCGAGTTCAGACCGATCGCGCTCATGAGCTGTTTGTCATCGACGAGACGCGGGACCATCGCCTGGCGTGTGGGCGCGTCGAACGAGAAGATGATCGAGTTCAGCGCGCTGATCAGAACGATCTCGACGATGTTGATCTGATTCGAGATCGCGAGGTATTGTGTAACGAGCAGCAAACGCCGGCGGTCGGCGCGATCAGCAACCACCCCACCAAAGAGGCCAAACGCGATTCCGGGCAGCGCGCGCGAAAGACCAACGAGGCCGAGATAGAACGGAGCGAGCTGCGGGACGCCATCCTTGATCGCGAGCTGGACCACGAGCCAGCCGAGGCCGAACTGCTGCATCCACGTCCCGATGTTCGAGACGACGAGGCCAATCCAGAAAAGGCGGAAGTCGCGATGCTCGAGCGCCGACCATGCGGAGGTCCGGCCGGGCTCCGCGGCCGCGGCTTCGTCGAGCCCTTCGGCCTCGAGTTCGGAGGCAATCTCGTCCGAGGTCATCTGCTGCGAGAGTGCATGGGAGTCGAACCCACCACGGAACGTTCTACGGCCCGTCAACGGTTTTGAAGACCGAGGGACTCACCGGAGCCCCCGCACTCTCAGATGAGTTTCCGAAGAAACTCCGAAGGCCAAGTGTACGTAGATGGCGAGATGCGATCCGCTATGGGTCGAGGCGGCCGGCCGAGCGGAGCACCGCCAGCGCATCGGCCGTAATCCACTCGTTCATTCGCCTACGGCTCGTTCCGCCCCAGTTCACGTAGTCCGCGTTGGATGTCATGGTCTTCGCACTGACTTTGTAGTAGCGCTTCTCGGCCGGCCAGCCCCCGTCGGGCAGTCGCCGCTCCTCGAGAAGATCGAGCGCTTCGGCGCATCGCGCATCGCGCATCTGTCCGACCTGCATCATCGCCTTCAGGCCGCCGAGAAAGTCGTAGTGCCAGTAACGCGGGTAATGGAGCGCGACGAAGTCGGGCGCGATGATGCGTCCGTCCGAGACGCGCTTGAAGAGCCGGCGCCGCAGAAAGACATCCGTCGCGGCGCGGGCCGCCTTTGCGGCGGCAGGGCGTCGGTATTTCCGTGCGTACACCGTGAGCCCGAGCATGGGCAAAAGCGTTTCCATGAATGACGACGTGTCGGCTTCCGGATGGCGATCGCAGTTCCATCCCCCATCCGGCCACTGCCAGTGGAGCAGGCGCTCCGCCAGAGAATGCGCTCGATCGTCGGCGATGCCGAGGGTCACGAGCGAGTAGAGGGCGTTGCCCTGCTGCGACGCGCACCGGCGGTAGCGGCCTCGCATGAGCGGAACCCCGCGACCGCGGTAGGCCTCGGCCTCGGTGCGGGCGGTGAACTCACGGAAATAGCTCGGGTCGAGCCAGAGCTCGAGGACGCGGTCACGGAGGGGATGAAGGCTTTCGTCGCCTTCTGGATATCCGAGGTCGGCGAGACTCGCGAGGACCCAGTGAAGGCCCTGCCACTTGTAGTAAACCTGCCGCCTCGTGCCTGCCCGTCCGAGCTGGTCGCGCCGCGAAAGAAGCGCGCGGACGGTGGGCGAGCGGCGGATCTCTGCGCGCAGTGAACGAATGGACTTCGCGCGGGGATCCTCGCCCAGCACGTGGACCCGCGTCTTCCAGCGGATGGAGGGCTCCGACGATTTCAGGAGAGCGGCGATCGGCGCCGCGTCCGTCACTTTCATGAACGCCCAACCTACGCGGTTTTCCCGAAACTTCCCCGGTGATCCCGAGCAGCGAACATGTGGAGGTGAATACGGCCGGGCTGGGCGCGCGCCTGGTCACCAATCCTCGGCGGGACCACGCATACGCCGGAACGCCGAGAGGGAAAACGCAGCCCATCTCGTTCCACCGCACGATGCCCGGATATGCGGCGACCCCGGTCGTCGAGATGCCCGAACTCGCCGCGACCTGCAAGATCGCCCGCATCGTGGTCAAGAACGAGCAGGAGCGCCTCGGGCTTCCGTCGTTCAAGCTCCTCGGCAGCTCATGGGCGCTGCACCAACGAGTCAAGGCCGTCGCCGATCTTTCTTCGGACACGCTGATCGCGTTCCCCGACCTGTGCCGGATCGTGCCCCGTCTCGGTCGGCCAACGCTCTGCACCGCGAGCGACGGTAACCACGGGCGCGCAGTTGCCGCACTCGCCGAGGCCCTCGGCTGTGCGTGCGCGGTCTTTCTCCCCGCGGACAGCGCGGTGAGCCGCCTCGACTCGATAAGAGGTCACGGCGCGATCGTGGAGCTTATCGACGGCAGCTACGACGAGGCGGTCGCGGCGGCACGGGCCGCCGCGGGCGCACGCGGTCACTGGTATTGCCCAGACACGGTCGGCGCCGAGGCGACGGATGAGGAGCGCACGTTCGCGAGCGACGTGATGACCGGATACAGGACGCTCTTCGAGGAATTCCTCGAACAGATCGCCCGGCCGCCGGATCTCCTCTTCGTGCAGGCCGGGGTCGGCGGCCTGTCGGCGGCAGCCGTTTCGAGCCTGCGCCGCATCTCCGCCACAGCGAAGGTCGTCGTGGTCGAGCCCGAAGGGTCGAACGCGATCGCTCTGTCGTTCGCGTCGGGTGCACCGGTCTCGGTCCCGGACGCGCCGACGGTCATGGCGTGCCTCCGCTGTCAGAGCCCGTCGTTCGTGGCCTGGCCGATCCTTCTCGCGGGCGTCGACGGCGCAATCGTTGTCACCGACGATGAGGCAGCCGTCGCGGTGCGCCAGCTCGCACGAAAAGGGGTCGTAGCCGGTGCCTCAGGCGCCGCGAGCCTCGCCGGCGCCCTCGTCGCATGCGCGGACGAGACCCTTCGCATTCGATTGGGCATCACCCCTGACTCGCAGGTCGCGGTGGTCAATAGCGAGGGCGCGACCGACCCGGCGAGCTACGCGGCGATCCTCGCCGGGTAGCGGCTCAAGAGGGCACCGAGCAGTCGGGCCCGTCGTCAACGTCACCGGGGATTCCACCTAGAAGGCGATGCGGATGAATCCACCGCTGCTGAGCCACTGGTCTCGCAGGACGGGCAACGAGGCCGTCTCCGCGGAGCGTGTCTAACGCTCGAGGCGAAACACTTCGCGATGTCCCACCGAACCGGCACTGAGTCCGGCCTCGTATAGCAGGGGAAGGCCAGTCGCGAGGTCGAGCACGATGCGCTCACCCGTAAGGGTGTAGGTGACGCGACCGTCTGCGACCTCTTTCGTCCATGGTGAAGGAAGAGACGATGCGATGCCGTAGTGGATCCAGCGACCGACGCCGTTGCAATTTTCTGAATGGGTCTCCGTCGCAGTGAACTTGCCGCCCGCTTCGACATACCCATACGTCCCGTTGTGACATGCATACCCGTGCCCTCCGGGGTCCTGGGTAGAAACCTCGTCTGTCACCAGGGTCCAACTCCAGTCATCGCGCCGGTGGTACTCGACTCGATAGACCGACGTGCCTGCGAGGTAACGGCCATCGCGGTAGCCCCGGTTGCTGTCCCATTGCTCGATGGTCATGACGAATGCGGGAAAGTCAGGACGGAGGCGTGGTGCGACGATTTGCACGACCGCGATGGCAACCCCAAGGACGGCCAAGGTCGAGAGAGCACCAGCCCATCGCCTCATGTGTCCTCGATAGTCACACGCCCCTGTAATTCAACTAAGCCGGACGCTCTACTGCTGCATCCGCCGGTCCGCGACCTCTCGCGGTGCCAAGAAACCAGGCGACCGTGTCGGCGCGCATCGCAGGCACGAACACGTGGCCGACGCCGGGGTAGCTCGCAAAATGCGAGGGGACGCTCAACTGCTGCAGCGCCTGCGCGAAGCGCGTGCCGCGTTCGAGCCGGGTCGTCCCGCCGACGGTGTCCCACGCACGCACGACGTCGGCGGGATTCGCATCGGCCTCGCCGACACCAACGAAGACGCGCACGTGGCGAAGAGCGGCGACATCGAACGGGTTCTGATGATTCCAGAGGGCGAAGTCCCCGACGCCGTATGGATACGGCTGCGCGCTCGTCGGCATGGTGTACGTGCCGGCCGAGAGAGTCACAAGCGCGGCGACACGGTCGGGATGGCGGAAAGCGAACCGGTGCGCGCTCTGCGCGCCGCGCGAGAATCCGACGAGGTCGATGCCCGGCGCGATGTGAAATCGCGATTGCGCCGTCACCTGATCCGCAAGCGCAATGAGCGATTCATCGACTCTCAGATCCGCGAGCGTCAGGCTTTCGTCCGCGATCGGGTCGTAGTCCGGACTGGGCACGAGCAGGAGCCAGCGGTGTTCTTCCGCGGCAGGCACGAACTCCTGAGCCAGGTCACGGCCCTCGCCGCCGAGGCCAGGGAGCACGATCACGAGCGTCGCGAGGGCCGTTGGCTGGGTCGTCACTGAATCCGGCACGAATAGGAGCGGCGCCCTGTCGCTCCGGGTGAGCCGATCGACAAGCGAGGTTTCGTGCGCGGCACCCGCGGTCTGCCAGCGCGGGTCGAGCGCGGGAGCCGCGTGCATCGCGGAAGCACCGATCGAGAGGCCGAGCACGATACCGACGATGACCGTGAGCACACGTCGCATAGCTTCGTCCGACGCTACGCGCGGGTGCGGGGGCGCAGGTGCAGACCGGGTCTCAGGAGACGGCGATGGTCCCCGTGTCGGCAGGGACGGTCAACGCCCCTGCCGCGCACGCTGCTGTGACTTACTGCGCGGAGAGATCCGCGGGCTGTGACTCGACCACGTCGCGGTTACGGCGATCCTGATGCTTGTTGCCACGACCACCTGACTGCCACGACTTGCGGCGCTCCTCGCCGGTTGGGAGCGAGACGACATCGCGCTTGTCCATCATGTTGCAGTACCCGTCGAACACGACGCCCTTGTCCATGACCAGCGACGGGGTCGCGAGGTCGGCCTTCACGCGGGCATGGCCGCGGAGCTCGACGGAGTCGCGAGCCTTGATCTTCCCGTTGACCTCGCCGTTGATCACAACGGAGCCGCAGGTGATGTCAGCCGAGACTTTGGCCGTCTCGCCGATGATGAGGAGATCGTCCGTGGTGATCTCGCCGGTGAAGGTGCCATCGAAACGGACCTGACCCTGGAAGCTGAGCTTTCCTTCGAAAACCAGCCCTGGGCCGAACGTGGCGTTGCCCGACGCGTCAGCGCTCCCGCCTTGGTATTCACGCATATGTGGTCTTCCCTCCTGCCGCCGGCGCACGCCGGGGTCGCGTAACCATGAACGTCGAAGGGGGAGCGCTGCAATGGCCTGGAGGGGGCAAACCCGTAACGATGGGTGCGGATACTCAGGCGGCGCGGGTGGTGCGCGTCTCCACGAGAAGGACCTCGGCGCCCTTGGGACCGGCCTCGACGTCGATCACCTCTTCGCCCTGGATCTTGGCCGCTCCTCCTTCGTCGAGCTCTGGTCGGACCAGAGACCCGTGGACCACGAAGAGGTAGCCGCCGAAGCCCGAGCGGAACTCATGGCGCACCTTCTTGTTCGCCTCCAGGAGCCCGGCGTAGACCGCCGCGTCCTGGTGCACGCTGACGGCGTCGTCCGCTCGAGGCGCACCGTCGCCGCCGAACCCCTGTGCCGGCACGAGCACCGGCTTCAGGGCGTTTCTCCGCGCACCGGCTGCGAACTCGCGCTGCTCGATGCTCGGCTCGAGGCCCCGACGCGAGGGCATGATCCACATCTGGATGAACCGCATCGGCTCGGTCTTCGAGCCGTTCCGCTCCGAGTGCTGCATCCCCGAGCCGAGCGTCGCGCGCTGGATCGCGCCCGGGTGAAGGATGCCGCCGTTGCCACGCGAGTCGGCATGTTCGAAGGTGCCCTCGGCCACGTAGGTGATGCCCTCGATATCCCTGTGCGGATGCATCGGCCAGGCCGCTCCTGGAACAAGGCGATCGTCGTTGAAGACGCGGAGGTCTCCGATCCCCATGTTGGCCTCGTCCCAGTACTGGTCGAAGCTGAAGTGCCAGTTCGCGCTGAACCACCCGCCTTCCGCATGGAAGAGCGAAGCGCGAGGCCGCAAAACGATCGTCATCGCGCTTGCGGGGCGTCGCCTCTTACGCGGCGGCGTTCCCGGTGATGTGCGGCTGGAGCTTCTTGAGGAGCTGCTCTTTCGGGTGGTAGCCGACCACGCGATCGGCCTCGCGGCCATTCTTGAAGAGGATCATCGTCGGAATCGAGCGGACCCCGAATCGACCCGCCGTGATGGGATTGGCGTCAACGTCCAGCTTGGCGATCTTGACCTTCTCGCCCTGCTCGTTCGCGATCTCCTCGAGGACGGGAGCGACCATCCGACAGGGACCGCACCAGGTCGCCCAGAAATCGACGAGCACCGGAGTCTCGGACTTGATGACCTCGGTCTCGAAGTTCTGGTCGCTGACTACTTGTGGCTTGGACATCGACACCCTCCTATTACCACCTAAACGCCAGCTGCTGGCCGGTTTGTTCCACCTCTGGAGACAGGCCCAGGACCGGCTCGAGCAAGTCCAGCGCCACATCCGGCCGTGTCGCCCACGATCGTAGCGGTCCCCACTTTACGAAGCGCCAGCCACGCCGCCGGACCACCTCCGCGGTGCCCACCGCGCGCCGGAGCTTGAACTCCGCTAGGGCCCGCCGCTCGTCGGCGATGGCGAAGAAACGAAAGACGCGATCCTCGTCCGGGACGGCTTCCCCGAGGGCGATCACGCTTCGATGCAGCCGCGCCGTCCACTCCAGCTGCCACAGAAACACCATCCGTCCCTTGTCGTACCAGACGCAGTCGATGTATTCGAGGGCGTCGGAACGGATACCAGAAATGTGCGCAACGTCGGCCGCGCGCTCCGCGTCGGTCATGAGGTCCTCGAGCGCCGCGCCGCGGTGGGCATGCGCTTCGGGGAGCCCGCGGCGCTCGATGTCCCGGCCCACGTGCACCTTGAAGCCGAGGCGGCGGCCCGCGTCGACGAGCTGGATCGCGAGGAGCGTCTGGTCCGCTTGCCGGCGCACCAGCGCGTCCTCGTCCCGAAGTCGCCACCTTCCTTCATCTCCTTGATGCCCGTAGGCGGCGATGCAGCGCTCGACGAGCTCCCGGTCTGGCGTCTCGACGTCGCGAAAAAGGCCGTACGCGCGGCGAAGAAGCGTACGGGTCTCGACGTCGCGCGACGCCGAGAGGAGACCCCACACGCCCCACTCCAGACGATCGTCGAGCGGGGTCGTGTCGATCGCGTCGGCGAGCGAGTAGACCGTGGTGTCGTGCGCGTGCTCGGCCGCCGCGCCGTCGAGCTCGATCTTCACGATGCCCGAGCGCGCCGCGTCGGCGAGCGCGGAGCGGAAGTGGTCGAGGAACACCTCGAGCTCAGAGACGCCACCGGCTCGGGCGAGCGTCAGCGGGGCGAGCAGCTTGCGGGCGGCGAGGGACTCGAGCGCCGCCGCGGCGGCCCGGTCGGTCGCTACGGGCTCGCCGCGCGAGCGGATGATCTCGCGCACGCCCGCTCGGATCGCGTCCTCGATCCCTGACGCGTCGGCCGCGCCCTGATCGCGAAGGAGCGGGACGTCGCGGTCGAAATCGCAGACGGCCGCGGCCCCGGAGCCGCTCGCTCCCGCCGTCGAAAGCGCGTCCCGCTGGTACGTGATCCCGCGCAGCCGGTAACCCGCGCCCGCGCCGGCGAGGGCGACTGCGGCGATCGTCGTGAGGTCCGCGCGTGGCACATACACGACGGCCGGCGCCTCGGGACGCGATCCGCGATGACCGTCGATGAGCGCGGCGCGCATGGTCCGGAGCAGGCGCTCGCGCCCGACGACGCGGCCGTCGCCCCCATCCGTCGGTCTCGTCCCGCGGCCGCCGAGGAGCGTGATCGTGGCAACGGCACTCCAGCCGCCGAGAGCGTCCTCGACCGGCGCCTGGCACAGGACGAGATCGGCATCGCCCGTATCCAGCGCGAGCGTCGCGGACCGCGCGCGCGCGGGCGAGGGGTGCTGTGCGAGCCAGGCCACGAGCTCCCGCACCGTCCGGTCGAACTCGAGCCAGACGTTCACTTCGCGGGACTGAGACGCGTGAGACCTGCGCGCGCGGCCCTTCTCGACACGAAGCGGCGCGCCGCGTCCGGCGAGCGTGTTCAGGCGGCTCCCCGAGATGAGCACCTCGAGCACGCATAAGAGGAGGACGTCGCGAGCCGGCGAAGCCGGGACGGCGGTTTCGACCGCGCGCAACGTGGCCACGAGCGCCGTCAAATTGCGCGGCGTGTACAGGGCCGCGGTGCTCTCGCCGAGCGCCTGCGCGTTCGGATCCGGGCCGAACCGCTCGACGAATTGCCAGTACGCCATCCCGCGCAGCTCGAGCCGTTGGCTCGACCGCTCGTCGTCCTCCGTGGCCGCCTCGATGAGAAGCGCGCGCCCTTCGCGAGCGCAGATGCCGCAGCGGAAGGCCTTCTTCGTTGGTGTCGGCGCGTCGCGCTCCCAGAGGAATGCCTCGACGATCACCGGACCGCGGCATGTCGCGCAGGTCGAACCGTAGAGCTCGCGCATCGCGACGCGATGCGGCGTGCCGACGAGCGCGCTCTCTCCGACGCGATCGAGCGCCGCGAGTATTTCGTCGCCCGAGGGCGCAAGGGCGATCGCGCGGCGTGCCCACTCGCCGAGGGGCTCGCGCGATTTCGCGACGCCCCGTCGATCGGCGTGCTCCGCTGCGTCTGCCGCGGACCACGGATGCGCGAGCGGATCGAGGACGACGCCGCGGCGCGGCGTATACGCGTTCGCGTACAGATCGGCGAGCGCCGAAGGGAAAGCGGCGCCGAAACGGTCGAGCGGACGGGGAAGAGGAAGGATCTCGAGCGGGACCATGGAGCGGACGCGCTCAGGTTGGCTCAAGGCAGGGTGAAGAGTACGGCCCTCCTCGCGTCCACGATGACCCCGACGACCCGGCCGTCGCGCGACATAGCGAGGTCGTTGATCGTTCCGCCGGCGCCCAGTTCCTCGGCCGTGCCGTCCGCGGGATTGAACGCCAGGGCCCTGTCGGTGCCGTCCAGCACGACCGCGCGGCGTCCCGCGACAAGACGCCTCCCGTCAACGAGCGGGGCCGTCCACCTCGCCGCGCCGTCCGGACCGATCGCTAGGAGCGAGGTCTGATCGAGCGCGTAGAGCGTGCCGTCGGGGGCGAAAACCACATCGCGAACCGTGCCCGCGATGCGCGTCAGCGTCGCCTTGGGGTCGGCCAGCGCGAAGCGGTACGTGCCCTGATCGGTGACGGCCGCCGCGAACCTCGCCGAACGGTCGACCGCGAGGGCCGTGCCGGTCCCGGCGATCCGCGCGACGGCTTTGAGCTCCGAGTCTCGGCCCGGCCGGAAGACCTCAACATCGAAGGCGCCACCGCTCGTGGTGCCGACGTACACGTCTCCGGAATCGCTCGCCGCGATCCGGGCGCCGGCGGCCGGTGTCACGATCGGGAACGGGTCGCCGACGAGCTCGCCGTCAGCGGTCCGTCCGCCGATGAGCCCGGGACCGCCGCCGGCGAGGCCCGTTGAACCGGTGGACGCCGAGACGAAGACGCGCGTCGACGGTACGAACAGGATCTGCGTCGCCGCGCCCGTGAAGCGCATGCCTTCGCCCAGGTTCTGACCGGTGGGGACCGCAAGGAAGGTCACGACCTGGCCTCCGACGGCGAACGACTGATGATCGCCGTCGACCGAGAACTGCAGCACGCTCATTCCGGCGTAGCTCTGCGGAAGAGCCGTGAGCTTGCCCACCGGGTTGAAGAGCGCGGCGTATCCGTCGTCGCTGCCGGTCACCACCCAGGAGCCATCGGAGCTCAGCCCGATCTTTCGCGAGGTGGCACGCACCTCGAGCACCCGCGAAGGCTCGCGCCAGAGCTCGGCGTCGGGAAGCGGTCCGGTTCGGGCGAACGCGTACGACGGGTCATCGGTCACGACGTTGATGACGCCCTGCTTCAATAGGCCCGCGCTTGCCGTGTCCGCGGAGGCGCGATCGCTGTACGGCCCGATACGGACGACGTAGGGAGCGCTCTGGGTGAACGAGCCATTTAGCGGCGAGCCCATCCGCTGGAGCGCCTGCTTTGCCTCGGTGGCACTCACGTACGGGCCGGTCGTGATCGTCGACTGCGTCGACGACTTGCTCGTCACGACGAAAGACATTCCCCGCGCGATCGTGCTCTGCAGCGCGTCGTCCTTCGGCAGCGTGGTCGAGAGATCGCGGAGGCGCTGCCAGCCCGCGCTGACGTCGGTGATCACCCGGGCGAAGGCGGCCGGGTCACCGCCGTCGGCGTAGGTTGCGCCGTCACGTGCGAGGTCGGAAAGGCCGTCCGCAAGTGGGACGAGCTTCTCGCGGATCGGCCCAGTGCGGTCGAGCGTCCCCGCGAGCACGGCGGCGTTGAACGCGGAGATCGTCTGAGTTGTGCCGCGCATGACCGCGCCGTATCGCGCCGCCGCGACGGTGCGCGTCTGCTCGCCAGCGAGCGCTCCGGCGAGACCGTAGTCATACGCCGAGACCTGCAGGAGCACCGCGCCGGCATCGCGCGCCAGCTTTGGCGCACCTACGACGTCATTGAACGGTCCGTTCTTCGAGGGCTGCCCCGACTCGGTGCAGGAGGCGAGGAACGCGAGGGCAAGGGCGGATGTGAGCGCGCGGCGCGTGAACGCGCCGCTCACTCTTCGGCTTCGTCCTCCGAATCGTCGTCGTCCTCGGTGTCGACGGCGAGCGGCTCCTCGGTGACCTCGGCCTCTTCGAGCACTTCCTCGGCGGCCGGAGTTTCCTCCTCGACCTCCTCGGCGTCTTCTTCGATCTCATCGCTGCCGTCACGGAAGAAGGTGCCGCGGACGTACGCCCGCTCCTTCGTCTCCGCCGACCGGTGGTGACCGGGGAAGGAGATGCGGCTCGCGTTCTCGGCGCTCGAGAACACCTCGCGGATCGCGACGCGCGCGTTCGCCGGGTCGTTGCTCACCATCGCCGCGACGTACTGGTTGCCGGTGCGCAGGAGGTCGATCAGGCGCCGGCCGACCTTCGGCTCGAGGAACCCGATAAGGTCGCCGTCGCGCGCATGCACCGCGAGAAGGCCCTCCTGCTCGCGAAGCTCGCACTCAGCGCCAGGGCTGTACTTCGCGAGGACGTGAGTCGGAGCCGGGTTGATCAACCGGAGGATGCCCGTCTTTCCCATGTCCTCGATGAAGAGCCGCGGTTGCGTCTTGGTCGTCGTCGTGAACGGTTTGGTCTTGTGCTCCTGCAGTGCCGCGACGCGGGAGGTGCCGCGGAGGGCGATCGAGTTGAACGGCTCGATCTTCAGCACCTCGGCGAAAGAGACCTTTGCCTCATCCAGCCTGCCGAGCTCGATGAGCGCCCGGCCGAGCCGGTTGCGGGCCTCGAGGTCGTCCGGTGAGACATCGATGAGCTTTTGGTTCAGGTCCGCGGCGCGGGGCCAGTCGGCCTCGAGTGCTGCCGCCGTGGCCTGGTCGGCGAGTGCGCGCGCGCGAAGACCTGCATCGGTTATCTGTGGCACGGGGTGTTCCTCCAACGCGTGAGGGTACGCCCGGTCGGGCGCTCTGGGATATACGAATTGTAGCGGTCGAAGGGGCTTCGCCCCCTCGGACCCCCGAAGTACGCTGTCGCGTGAAATGCCGTACCTGTCGGAAATACAGCACCGCCGGGTGATCGAGCCGAATGGCAACGAGGTGGGTAAGCTCGCGGACATCGCGATCGTGCCGCAGGGGCAGTTCCCGGCCGCGCAGTGGGCCATCCTCTCGACGCCGTCCGGAGAGAAGGTCGTGCGCTGGGGCGACCTCGCGCAGGAGATCGGTCACTTCCGCCTTCGCAACCGCCTTGAGACGACGCCCGAGGCGCAGCTTCCGACGGAGGCCCTCCGGCTCGCGCGCGACCTCCTGGACAAGCAGATCGTCGACACCCACGGCGCCAAGGTCGTGCGTGTCAACGACCTCCAGCTCTCCGATGTGGATGGGCAGCTCCGCCTGGTCGGCGCCGACGTCGGGCTGCGCGGGCTGCTTCGCCGGGTCGGCGCGGAGTCGTTGGCCGAGCGCGTCGTTGGGCTCGCCGGGCGGCGGCTCCCGCGCGGGATCATCCCCTGGCACCTCGTCGAGCCGCTCGAGCCCGCGAACGACGTCCCTGCCAAGACCGCCGCGGTGCGGCTGACGATTCCGCACGCGAAGCTCGCGCTCCTTCACCCGGCGGACATCGCAGACATCGTCGAGGAGATGACCGCCGACGAGCGCGTCGCGGTATTCCAGCAGCTCGACATCGAGACGGCCGCCGAAGCGCTGCAGGAGGTCGAGCCGGAGATGCAGGCCGCGATCGTCAGCGATCTGCCTGAGGAACGCGCCGCGGACATCCTCGAGGAAATGGACCCCGACGAAGCCGCGGACCTTTTGCAGGACCTGCCCGAGGAACGTCGCGACGAGCTCGTCGAGCTCATGGAAAAAGAGGAGGCGAAGGACGTCTCCGAGCTCCTGACCTACCCCGAGGACTCCGCGGGCGGGATCATGACCAGCGACTTGTACGCGATACCTGCCGAGCTCACGGCCGCGCAGGCCATCGACGACCTCCGCGCGCGCAAGCCCGACCCAGAGCTCACCTATTACCTGTATGTCGTCGACGACGAGGGGAAGCTCGAGGGCGTGCTGTCGCTGCGGGACCTCGTCGTCGCGCCGCCCGAGACGAAGGTCAAGGCGATCATGGATCCGCACGTCCTGCGGGTCGAGGCGGAGACGCCGAAGGAAGAGGTTGCCGCGCTCATCGCGAAGTACGACCTGCTCGCGCTTCCGGTCGTCGACGCTCGTAAGAAGCTCATCGGCACCGTCACGATCGACGACGTCGTCGAGCTCATGCTCCCGCGGGGCTGGAAGAAGAGGTCCCTTCGGTCGATCGCACGGTGATCAGGACCGCCTCCGCGGTCCGCCGTCGCGCGCGCATCCGTCGCTCCACTCTCCTCAGCTTCCTCGCCGTCATGGGGCCAGGAATCATCACGGGCTTCGCCGGAAACGATGCCGGGGGCGTCACGACCTACACCGCGGTCGGCGCGCACTACGGCTTCGCGATGCTCTGGCTGCTCCTTCTTTCCACAGCGGGCCTCCTGGTCATCCAGGAGATGTGCGCACGAATGGGGGCGGTCACGGGCAAGGGCCTGTCCGACCTCATCCGTGAGCGTTTCGGCGTGCGCTGGACGATCGTCGCGATGGTCGCGCTGCTCGTCGCGAACGGATCCAACGTCGTCGCGGAGTTCGCGGGGGTCGCGGCGAGTCTCGAGCTTCTCGGGGTCGAACGAATCGTCTCGGTCCCCGCGGCCGCCATCGTGATCTGGGCGCTCGTGGTGTTCTTCAGCTACCGCGTCGTCGAACGAACGCTCTTCGTCCTGCTGCTCGCGTTCATCGCCTATCCGGTGAGCGCGCTCATCGTGAAGCCAGACTGGGGCGCGGTCGCGAGGGGCTTCGCCATACCGACGTTGCCGACGGAGCAGGCCGCGCTCATCGCTGCCCTGGCGCTTGTGGGTACGACGATCACGCCGTACATGATGTTCTATATACAGGCGTCGATCGTCGACAAAGGTATCGGACGAGAGCTCTATCGTTTCGCGCGCGTCGACGTCTCCCTCGGGGCGATCCTCACAGGGCTCAACGGGTTCTTCATCGTCGTCGTCGCAGGGGCCGTTCTCTTCCCGCATCACGTGACCGTGACTTCCGCGGCCGACGCGGCGCAGGCGCTCGGCCCCCTTGCCGGGGATCAGGCGAAGCTGCTCTTCGGCGTCGGCCTCTTCGGTGCATCGCTGCTCGCGGCGACCGTGATGCCGCTCTCGACCAGCTACGCGATCTGCGAAGCCTTCGGCTGGGAGGCCGGGATCAGCAAGGACTTCCGCGAGGCGCCGGTTTTCATGGGTCTCTTCACGCTGCTGCTCGTCATCGGCGCGCTCGTCGTGCTCTCGCCGAGCGTGCCGCTCATCCCGCTCATCCTCGTTTCGCAGAACGTGAACGGTCTGCTGCTGCCGATCGTGCTCGTGTTCATCCTGAAGCTCGCGGCCGACCGCTCACTCATGGGTGAACAGACCAACAGCCGCGTGTCGCAGGTGATCGGAGTGGGAACCGCCGTCGGAGCGTCGGCGCTTTCGATCGCGCTCGTCGCGGTGACGTTGCTCGGCGCGGGCTAGGTACAGGGAGCGGGCGGCGCTCCGCCTCCCCGCTTGCAGAACTGCATGCTCAGCGGTTACGAGGCGACCTGGACCTGGGATGGCTCCGCGATCGCATACGTGTCGTACGCCGGCAGCGGCGAGCGTGCCCTTCTGACGGCGCCGGGCGACGAGTCGTTCTTCAGCATCGCGTCTCTCAACTACTAGGAGGCCGCACCTACGCCTAACGGGGGAGGCTGTTCCCCCGCCCGGGTGTTAGCAGCGATCCGTCGTTGGTTAACGCTGGGGTCAAATGGCTACGGCGCTCAACGTCGCGATCCCAGTCGTCGATCCGTACGGCAGTGTCTTCCGGCTTCTGCGGTCGGTGGAGCTGCCCTTCTCGCTGTTCCGCGTGGAGGACGCGTCGGAGGTCGAGGCTGATGCGCCATTCGCCATCCTGAGCTCGTACGGCAAAGCGGACGCGGCGGTGGTGGAGGAGCTTTCCGGCCGCGTCCGGACCGTCGTCTACGCCGTCCAGGTCCGCGCGAACGAGCCCGCGCCTCTCATGCGCGCGATGGCGTACGTGAGCGATCGCATGCCGAATGGGATGATCCGCGACGTCATCGTCTCAGCTCTTTCCCGCGCGACCGGCTAGCCGCTCCGCCCTCCGGTTAGGACCCGTGTAATGAACGAGCCGTACGCGGTCGCGCCCTTTTCGTCGTCATTCTCCGGTGCGCCGCCCCTCGATCCGACGGTGAGCGCCCACACGATCGGACCGAAGAAGATGACGACACCGACGACCACGAAGAACCAGTCCACTTAACGCGGCTCCTCGAGGACGCCACCGGTCGCGTCCAGATAACGATCCGGATTCTCCTGGAAGATGCGCTTGCATTTGAGCGCGTCGAACATGTAGATCCGGTCCTCATACCGAACGCGTAGCGCGCCATCGCCCAGCGGCGTTCCGCAGATCACGCAGCGGGCCGCGCTCATGCCGGTTCGACCTCCAGCAACGGCTGATGCGCGCGGACGAGCTGCCCGTTCTCGGCGAAGATGCGGCGCACCCGACCCGACTGGGTCGAGCGGATCTCGTTGAAGAGCTTCATCGCCTCGATGAGCCCGATGACGTCGCCCGATTCCACCTCCGACCCCACCTGCACGAACGCTTCCGTCTGCGGCGACGAGGAGCGATAGAAGATCCCGGTAAGCGGCGCGTTGACGGTCGGGAGCTCCTTCACCGGCGCGGCCGGAACGGTCGGCGCTTCGTGGGACGGGAGGGCGCCGGGAACGCTCGCTGTGACACGAGCACCGTTCTTGGCGACGCGCACGCGTACGCCGCCGCGCTTCACCTCGAGCTCGCTGACCTCGTCGTTCGCGAGGCGCTCGAGGAGCTCCGCGACGAGAGCGTTGGCGTCAGCGCGAACCTTCCGTGGATCGGGCATCGGATCAGGCCGCGTCCCTGCGGATGACGAGCGCGACGTTATGGCCACCGAATCCCATCGAATTGGAGAGCGAGAGGTCCACCTTCGCCTTGCGCGCGCGGTTCGGGATGTAGTCGAGATCGCAGTCGGGATCGGGAGTCTCCTGATTGATCGTCGGTGGCAGGATCCCGTTTTGCATCCCGAGGATGCAGAGCGCGGCTTCGATCGCGCCGGCGGCACCAAGCGTGTGACCGGTCATCGACTTGGTGGATGAGATCGCGAGCTTGCGCGCGTGGTCACCGAAGACCGTCTTGAGAGCCGCGGTCTCTGCGCCGTCGTTCGCTTGCGTCGACGTGCCGTGTGCATTCACGTAGCTGATCGCCTCGGGCTTGACGCCGGCGTCTGCGATCGCCATGCGCATGGCGCGCACCGCGCCCTCACCGCCGGGCGGCGGCGCAGTCACGTGGTACGAGTCGGCGGACATGCCGTAGCCAATGAACTCGGCCAGGATCGTCGCGCCGCGCGCGCGCGCGAACTCGAGCTGCTCGAGTACGAGGCAGCCCGCGCCTTCACTGAACACGAACCCGTCGCGATCCTTGTCGAAGGGGCGCGATGCTCTTTCCGGCGCGTCGTTCCGCGTCGAGAGCGCGCGCGCCTGGTTGAAGGCGCCGATCGCGATCTTGATGAGGCCGGCCTCGGACCCGCCCGCGAGCATCACGTCGGCCTGGCCGCGGCGGATGATCTCGGCCGCCTCGCCGATGGCGTTCGCGCTGGACGCGCACGCCGAAACATGCCCCATGTTCGGGCCTTTTGCGCGGTATTTCATCGCGATCTCGCCGGCCGCCATGTCGATGATCATCATCGGGATGAGGAACGGCGAGACCCGCCGAGGGTCCTTGTGGTGGACGAGCACCTGCTCGACGAGGGTCTCCACCCCGCCGATGCCCGACCCGAAGGCGACGCCGATCCGCGGCGCGAGCTCCGGTGTGATCTCGAGGCGGGCCGATCTGAGGGCCTGTCCGGCCGCGGCGACCGCGAAGTGCACGAAGCGGTCAGAACGACGGATCTCCTTGCGGTCCATGTAGTCCTGCGGATCGAAGTCGCGGACCTCGCCGGCGATGGTCGTCTCGAGGCCCGTCGCGTCGAAGCGGGTGATCCGACCGATCCCGCTCTTGCCCGCCAGGATGCCGTCCCAGGTCTTTTCGACCGTCGAGCCGAGGGGGGTGATCATGCCGAGACCGGTCACCACGACACGGCGGCGCTCGCCGTTCTTCACGGTTCGAGTCTAGCGACGGAGTCTCTCTAGCTGGGGGCTGGGGGGCAGAGCCCCCCAATCGCTCTAGAGCGCCTGGAGTCGCGCGATCTGTGACGTCTCGATAACCGCGGCGCCGGCGAGAAGAACGAACGCGACCGCGACGAGCGACAGCTCGAGGCGCGTCAGGCGGATGTCCCGGAAATGCCGAATGCGAACGAGATTTCGGTCGGTGAGGCGTCGCTGCCTCCAGAGCGAGGCGTTCGCGAGCACCGTCGCCAGAACGATGTACGCGATGAGCTCCGGTATCCCCGCGTGCGAGACGATCGATCCCAGGTCGAGCGGCGGGATGCGCGCACCCGGGACGAACAGCGCGAATGAGTTGGTACCGAGCGCGATCCCGAACCGCACCAGCCACGTCCACGGCGCGAAGTACGCGAGCGAGATCGGCCCGACGCTGTAGAGGCTCGCGAGCGCGATGACGCCGAAGCCGAACGCCGCGTTCCAGATGAACAGGGTGACCGCGACGCCGGCGGAATCGGCGCGCGCGTCGAGGGTCGGAAGCAACCGGAGCGTGAAACGGGTGGCCCCCTCGGGCAGCACCACATAGGCGACCGTCCACGCGACGACGAAGGCGATGACACCGACGGTGGCAGCGGTCGCGAGGCGCACGAGCGCGCTTCGATGCGAGAGCGCCCCGATGAGAAGCGACCAGGTCACCAAGCGGCAACGCTACCGAGGGGGATTGGACGAGCGCATAGCGGGCGGGTCTCAGATGAGTATTGGGATGCTGTCGAAACGCGCGCCGTTCGCGTGCACTTCTTGATGCTCGAATGAGGTCATCGTTACGGCGCGGCCGCGACCGCGGACGGTCCATTCATTAGTACCTTCGACAACGGCCGTGTCCTCGTCGATCCCGATGCCGCGGAAGCCCTTAGGCCACGATGCGATCCACGCCTGTATGCGCTCGGGTGGGAACTGCGCGAGCAGGTCGAAGTGCGGGACGACGAAGTGACCCCCGAGCACGCCGAGCCCGTCGCGAATGGACACGCTCTGCGGGAGGCCGGCAGCATCGAAGTCGTCGGGCGCGTAGCTTTTTTGGCCGAGCATCATCGCGCCCGCACTCGCGCCGGCGAGCACCGCACCCGATCGATGAGCTCGCACGACTTCCTCCCAGAAGGGCGTCCCGCCGAGCACGTTGATCGCATGCTGCGGTCGCCCACCGGAGAAGTAAACCCAGTCGACATTCCGGAGCGCGTCGATCCACTTGCGCTCCCAGGCGTCGTCGCGGCGGAGGACCATCACCGGGACGACATCGGCGCCGAGAGCGGTGAAGTGCGCCTTCCCGAGCTCGGCCCAGCTCTCCGACGTATCCTCGAGGCCCGAGGCGGTCGGCACGATCGCTACACGGGCGCGTGGTTTGGCGAGCCCCGCCAGTATTTCGCGGTCGAGGTCGTCCATCGCCGGTGTGAACTCACCCGACCCGACCAGGATCAACGACCCGCGGCGCTTCATTCGGATTTCGCCACGAGCACGGCGTTGCCGTGGAAACGCTTGTACATACGGTCGAAATTGCGGCGGCTTCGCTTGAGGCGCTCCTCCTCCGAGAGCGACTCCCAGATGCGGTGCTCGTGCCTCCGCGCGCACTCCACGCCGAGCGCGATGGCACGGTAGCCATGCTCCCGCGCCGCGAGCGATACGGCGATGTCGAGATTGCGATAGAAGCGGTAGCGCTCGTCGAACCCGCCGATCTGGACGAGGACGTCCCGACGCGCGGCGGCGCAATACCCCTGCACCGCCTGGACCTCACCGCTTGTGACCTCGTCAAAGTGCTTGAGATCGGTCGTGCGGAGGCCCCAGGGTCCCACGATGCCCACCGTCTCGTCGGCGAGCGCGCGTGTCAATGGAGAAAAGAGATCACCCGCGATCTCGACGGAGCAGTCGAGCATGAGGACCAGACGGCCTCTGGCGACGCGAATGAGCGCGTTCCGGGCGGCACCCTCACCGAGATCGCGGTCGGCGAAGTAGACCTCGACGCGTCGGTCGCGAGCGGCGATCTCGGCGATCTGGTGCTGGGCGTCGTCGCGCGAGCCCGAATCGAGGACAAAGACCTCGCCGTCCGGCGGCAGAACAGCGAGCACTCCGGTAAGACAGCGCGCGAAATCGGCCGGGTACTCGCGCGTGACGATGCCGACGGACCATGACCGCGCGGGGCGCTCCCCTCGCCGATCGGGCAGCTCCTTCGCCGACGAGATCGTCCGCCGCTCGCGCGCCGCGACCCGCCGGTCGGCACGGGACACCACCGCACGATCGACGGCCTGATCGTCGACGCGATACGCATCGAAGGTCGCGCGAAGACCGTCGGCGCGCTGGAAGTCTCGAGAGGCGCGCGCCACCCGGTGCTCCTCGACCGAGGCGAGCACTTCACGCGGTGCCTTCGCGTGCTCGGCGGCGACCGAAGCGAGATCGAGCCCGAGGACCCGGTCCGCTTCGAGGAACACCTTGAGGCGTTCCGTGTCGGAGATCCCGCGGTCGACCGCGCAGCGCTGAAGCCACGCGACCGCGGCCGGGAGATTCAGATCGTCGGCGAGCGCGCGAGCGAACGGCTCCATCCACCGTTCGCGCAGGGCGGTCTGGGTCGGCTCTCCCTGTGGAACCTGTGACCAATGACGCAC
>VBGU01000150.1 GCA_005881085.1 Chloroflexota bacterium
CCCTGCCCCGTCGGGGGCCCCTACCCCCGAGCCCTTGCCCCGTCGGGGCCCCTACCCCCGGTGCTACAGTTTTGGCGAACGTCGCTCGAGCGGGAGCGATTAGGCCACGGAAAACCGATAGAGAACCGGGAAGTGGTGGAAGCCCGGGCGGCGGAAGCGGCGCGAATGGATCCCGCGAGACGGCATCCTGAAAACGATCGTCTTAGGGATGCCCGGAAGCCCTCCGTTAGCAAAGGGCGCTCCGTGACTGCGGAGGCTGAGGGTCCGCCAGCGATGGCGGGCCAAGATCGGGTGGCACCACGAGCCCTCGTCCCGTGATCGGGCGAGGGTTTTTGTTTTGGCGGGAGGCAGGCAAATGACGACGGTGGTAACGACGAAAAATGCGGTCCGCGAGCTGGTGCCGGTCGTGCGCGAGCGCCTCGCCGACCTCGAGACGCCTGTGTCCGCGTTCGCGAAGCTGCGGCCGCTTGGCGGCGCGTTCCTGCTCGAAAGCGTCGAGGGTGGCGAGCGGATGGGGCGTTACTCATTCATCGGCGTGCTTCCTCGTGCAACGCTCGTCTTCCGCGATGGGGTCGCGTCGATACTCGACGACGGCGGGGTGCGCGCCGTCGACTACACCGATCCCCTGGCTCTCCTGCGCAGCGAGCTCGCGCGGTACCGCCGGCCGGGCGGGACAGAACTGCCGCGCTTCTCCGGCGGGGCGGTCGGGTACGTTTCCTACGAGGCAGCGCGCCGGTTCGAGCGTCTTCCCGCCGCGCCGCGCGATGTCCTGCGACTCCCCGAGGCCGCGTTCTCGATCTACGACACCGTCGTGTGCTTCGACCATGTTCGGCACTCGCTCCTCGTCATCGCTCACGAAGTCGATGGCGAGCGTGAGAGTGCCTCCAGCCGCATCGCGCGCGTGTTCGCGGCGCTCGACGCGCCGATCTCGCTGCCGACACAAGCCGAACGCGTGGTGCGAGCGGTGACCGCGAACGGAACGGCTGACGAGTACCGCGCGCGCGTCGCGAGGGCCCGCGAGCTGATCATTGAGGGCGACTGCATTCAGATCGTCGTCGCGCAGCGATTCGACGTCCGACCCGCGCCCGAGCCGCTCGCGCTCTACCGGGCGCTCCGCCACGTGAACCCGTCCCCCTACATGTTCCTCATCGACGTCGCGGGCGCCGCGCTCGTCGGCGCCTCGCCTGAGCCGTTCGTGCGCGTCGAGGGCGGGCGCGTCGTGATGTATCCGATCGCCGGCACGAGGCCGCGCGGTCGCGACGAGGCGGAGGACGCCGCGATGGAGGCCGAGCTTCGCGCATCCGAGAAGGAGCGCGCCGAGCACGTCATGCTTGTCGACCTCGCTCGCAACGACATCGGCCGCGTGTCCCGCGCGGGGACCGTCCGGGTACGCGAGCTGATGCGGGTCGACCGCTTCTCACATGTCATGCATCTCACATCGGTGGTCGACGGCGAGCTCGCGCCCGGCCTCGATGCGCTCGACGCCTTCCGTGCGTGCTTCCCGGCGGGAACGGTGTCCGGCGCGCCGAAGATCCGCGCGATGGAGCGGATCGCCGAGCTCGAGACCGATCGACGCGGGCCCTACGCCGGCGCGGTCGGGTATCTCGGGTTCGACGGTCGCATGGACACGTGCATCGGGATCCGCACGGCCGTGATCGCGGACGGTGTGTGCCGGATCCAAGCTGGAGCGGGGATTGTCGCGGATTCCGACCCGGCCGCGGAAGAGCTCGAGACACGCGCGAAGGCGCGTGCGCTCCTGCGCGCGATCGAGATCGTCGATGGCGCCGAGGCCGTGCGATGACGACGAAGGTGCTGCTTGTCGACAACTACGACTCGTTCACCTACAACCTCGCGCAGGCGTTCGGTGCGCTTGGCGCGGATGTCACCGTCTTACGCGCGGATGATGTGGCACTCGCCACCGCGCTGGACGCCCGCCCCGATCGCCTGGTCATCTCGCCGGGCCCGGGTCGCCCCGAAGCCGCCGGCCGCTCACCCGCGCTCGTGCGGCAGGGACCGGAGCGCGGCATCCCGACGCTCGGCGTCTGCCTCGGACTGCAGTGCGCCGCTGTCGCGTTCGGGGCGTCGGTGGTCCGCGCCCCGGAGCCGCGACATGGCAAGACCTCGCTCGTGCGCCACGATGGCAAGGGCGTGTTCGCCGGAATCCCCGATCCGACAGAGGCGACGCGCTACCACTCGCTCATGGTCGACGAGCGAACGCTGCCGCCGGATCTCGTCGTCACCGCTCGCAGCGATGACGGCGTGGTGATGGCGCTGCGGCATCGGTCCCTTCCGCTCGAGGCCGTGCAGTTCCACCCGGAGTCGGTGATGACCGCCGATGGGATGCGCATGTTGGAGAATTTCATTGGACGCTCGTGAGGCCCTCGGAATCGTCTCGGCCGGCCGCACGCTCACTCGCGACGAGGCTCGCTCGGCCATGGCCTCGGTGATGGCCGGCGAAGCCACGCCGGCGCAGCTCGGCGCGCTGCTCGCGGCGCTTCACATCCGGGGTGAGACGGTCGACGAGATCGCGGGATGCGCGTCGGCCCTTCGCGACGTCGTCGTCCGTGTGACCGTCACCGGCGACGCGATAGACATCGTCGGCACCGGCGGGGACCGCTCGAACAGCTTCAACATTTCGACCGTGAGCTCGATCGTCACGGCGGCCGCGGGCGGACGTGTCGCGAAGCACGGGAATCGCGCGGCATCCAGCGCATGCGGCAGCGCGGATGTGCTCGAGGCGCTCGGTGTACGGATCGACCTCGGCCCGCAAGGCGTCGCGCGCTGCGTCGAGGACGCGCACATCGGGTTCATGTTCGCGCCTCGGTACCACCCGGCGATGCGGCATGCGGGGCCGGTGCGCCGCGAGATCGGCATCCGTACCGTGTTCAACGTGCTCGGCCCGCTTGCGAACCCTGCCGGCGTGCGCCGGATGCTGCTCGGGGTTCCCTCGCCCGCGCTCGGTGAGAAGATCGCGAGCGTGCTGGTCGAGCTTGGCACCGATCACGCGCTCGTGGTCCACGGCGAAGATGGCCTCGACGAGATCAGCCCGTCGCTTCCGACGCGAACGTGGGAAGTGCGTAACGGGTCGGTCCGCGAAGGCCGGATCGAGCCGGAGGACCTTGGCGTTCAGCCCGTCGGGCGGGCCGAGATCATTGGCGGCGACCCGGCGAGAAATGCGGAGATGGCGCGCGCTGTCCTGGACGGCAAGAAGGGTGGGACGCGGGCGGCGATCCTGATGAACGCCGGGGCGGCCTGCTACGTGGCTGGACTCGGTCGGGATATGCGCGAAGGAGCCAGGCTCGCCGCCGAGGCGATCGATAGTGGCGCGGCCAACGATGTTCTCGTGCGTTTCGTCGCGACGAGCCAGCGCATCGGCGCCGCGGAGGCCGCGACGGTATGAGCGACTTCCTGGAGCAGGTGATCGCGGAACGGCGAGCCGATGTCGCGGAGGCTCGAACGCGGGTCGACGACGCGGCGATGCGCGCGCATGCGACGATCTCGTTATCGCGCGAGCGCGATCGGTTTTACGCGGCGCTCCGATCGGATCGCGCACACGTCGCCGTCATCGCCGAAGTGAAACGGGTCTCCCCGGCGCTCGGCGTGCTCGCACAGGACGTGGATCCCGCAGCGCAGGCGCGTCGGTACGTCGCTGCAGGCGCTCGGGCGATCTCGGTCCTGACCGAGCCGCGCCACTGGGGCGGCTCGCTGGATGACCTGCGCGCGGTCCGTGCCGCGGTGGATGTGCCGATCCTCGCGAAGGACGTCATTGTCGATCGTTATCAGATGTACGAGGCGCGTGCCGCTGGCGCTGACGCGGTGCTTCTCATCGCCGAGGGACTCGAAGACGCCGAGCTGCGCGATCTCGTCGCGACCTGCCGAGAGCTCGGGATCGACGCGGTCGTCGAGGCGCACGAGCCTGCCGCGTTCGGTCGCGCCGTGACGTCCGGGGCGCGGATCGTCGGCGTGAACGCTCGCAATCTTCGCAATCCGACTGAGATCGACATCGGCCGCGTACGCCAGCTGCACACGTTCGCTCACTCCGACCAGATCGTGGTGGCCGAGTCGGGGATCGCGTCGATCGACGACGTGCGGATGCTGCCGGCCCGAGCCGACGCTGTGCTGATCGGGACGGCGCTGATGCGCGCGGACGACCCGGCTCCGCTGATCCGAAGCATCGCGTCCATCAAGAGAGCGGTGACGGTGTGATCACAAAGACCAGGCCCGGACGGTACGGCGAGTTCGGCGGACAGTACCTGCCCGAGACGCTCATGCCCGCGGTCGCGGAGCTCGAGGCAGCGTGGCTCGATGCGCGCGCTGATGCGGAATTCCAGCGGGAGCTTGCGCGGGTGCTGCGCGATTGGGTCGGTCGACCGACGCCGCTCACCGACGCGCCTCGTCTCGCGAGCGCGGTCGGGCTCTCGCGCGTCCTCCTGAAGCGAGAGGACCTCGCGCACACCGGCGCGCACAAGATCAACAGCGCCGTAGGCCAGGCGTTGCTCGCGAAGCGCATGGGGAAGCGGCGCATCGTCGCGGAGACCGGAGCGGGGCAGCACGGCGTTGCGAGTGCGGCCGCCTGCGCGCTCCTCGGCCTGGACTGCGTCGTGTACATGGGAAGCGTCGATGTCCGCCGCCAACAGGCGAACGTCTTCCGGATGAAGCTGCTTGGCGCCGAGGTGCGGGAGGTCGACGCAGGAAGCAAGACGCTGAAGGACGCGGTGAACGAAGCGATCCGCGACTGGGTGACCAATGTGCGCACCACCTATTACCTGCTCGGCTCCGCGATCGGCCCGCACCCGTACCCGGCGATGGTGCGGGACTTTCAGACGGTGATCGGCCGCGAGGCGCGCGAGCAGTGCCTCGCGCGGCTCGGCGACCTTCCGGACGTGGTGGTCGCCTGCGTCGGTGGTGGCTCCAACGCGATCGGCATCTTCAGCGCGTTCATCGACGATGCGAACGTCAAGCTCGTCGGGGTCGAAGCGGGCGGGGAAGGGATCGCGAGCGGCAAGCACGCCGCGTCCATCGTCGGCGGAAGCGTCGGCGTCCTGCACGGCTCGCGGACCCTCGTCCTTCAGGACGAGCAAGGGCAGATACGCGAGACGCACTCCGTGTCGGCAGGGCTCGACTATCCGGGGGTCGGCCCCGAGCACGCGGCGCTCGGCCAGTCCGGTCGTGTGCGCTACGTCGCGCGCACCGATCGCGAAGCGCTCGACGCGTTCGCGCTCCTCTCTCGAACCGAGGGCATCATCCCCGCACTCGAGCCAGCCCACGCGATCGCCGAACTGTCCGCGATCGCGAAGGATGGCGCCGCGCAAAACGTGCTCGTCTGTCTCTCCGGCCGGGGAGACAAGGATCTCGAGATCGTGATGCGGGAGGGTGTCATTCGATGACCGTTTCGACCGCCGCGACAGGGACCGCCCGCATCGCCCGTGCCTTCGCACGAGCGCGCGACGAGAAGCGCCTCGCCATGGTCGTCTACCTGACGGTCGGGTACCCCGACCGCGCTGCGACCAGCGGGCTGTTACGCGCCGCGCTCGACGGCGGCGCTGACGTGCTCGAGCTCGGCGTGCCGTTCAGCGATCCGCTGGCCGACGGAGCGACCGTGCAGCGAGCAAGCGAGATCGCTCTTCGGCAGGGAATCAGCCTCGCGGAGTGTCTCGCGGAAGCAGCGACGATCGTGCGCGACCGCGACGCCACCGTGCTCCTCATGGGGTACGCGAATCCCTTCCTCCAATACCGCGGCGGGCTCAACCGGTTCGCGTCGGATGCCGCACACGCCGGCGCTGCTGGAATCATCGTTCCCGACCTCCCCTCGGAAGAATCGGCGGAGTTCGACGCCGCGCTCGACTCACAGGGTCTCGCGCGGATCGATCTCTATGCGCCGACGACCCCTGACGAGCGGCTCGCGCGCCTCGTGCCGCATGCGCGCGGCTTCGTCTACTGCGTGTCGCTCACCGGCGTGACCGGTGCGCGCCGCGCGCTCGGCGCCGACGTGGCCGAGTTCGTCGGCCGGGTGCGCCGTCACACGTCGCTCCCGATCGCGGTCGGGTTCGGCATCAGCGCGCCGGAGCACGTGGCGTCGCTGCGCGGCGTGGCCGATGCGGTCGTCGTCGGCAGCGCCGCCCTTGACGCAGTGTCCGCAGCCCCTGCGGATCGGCGGGCCGATGCGCTCCGCGCGTTCGTGTCCTCGCTCGCGGCCGCGGGACGGGCCTGATGCCGGTGCGGGGCATCCGCGGCGCGACGACCGTCGCACGCAACGACGCGAGAGCGATATACGACGCGACGGTCGAACTGCTCAGCACGATCGTGAGGCTCAACGGGGTGCGAGCCGAAGATGCTGGGTACATCTGGTTCACGGTGACCGACGACCTGAACGCAGCCTTCCCGGCGGACGCCGCGCGCGCCGGTCTGGGCTGGACAGAGGTGCCGCTCATCTGCGGGCGCGAAATACCCGTGCCGGGCGCCCTTCAGAAATGCGTGCGCGTGCTCATCGCGTGGAATACCCCGAAGACGCAGCGCGACGTGCGACATGTCTTTCTCCACGGCGCACGCGTGCTCCGGCCGTCGTGGGCCGTCGACCTCCCAGGTGACGCGCCTCTCGGAGTGCCCTAGTGCTCGTCGTCATGAAGGGCGATGCGACGAAGGATGAGATCGATGCGGTCGTCGAGCGCATCAAGGAGTTCGGCATCACGCCGGTGCCGCTGCCCGGCGCCGAGCGGACCGCGATCGGCACGTTTGGCAGCACCTCGCGCGCCGCGGCGGAAGCCGTCGAGTCACTCCCAGGTGTCGCCGAGGTCGTCCCGATCAGTCGCCCGTTCAAGCTCGCGTCGCGAGAGGTCATCGGTGAGGACACGGTGGTCCGCATCGGCGATGTCCCGGTCGGTCACGGCCACCCGCTCGCCGTCATCGCGGGTCCCTGCGCTGTCGAGTCGCGCGAGGTGACGCTCGAGACCGCGCGGGCCGTCCGCGCAGCGGGCGGCGCGGCGCTGCGCGGCGGTGCCTTCAAGCCGCGGAGCTCGCCGTACACGTTCCGCGGCATGGGCGGGGAGGGCCTCGAAATCCTCGCGGAGGCGCGCGCGGTGAGCGGGCTCCCGGTCGTTACCGAGGTGCTCGCGCCCGGCGACGTCGAAGCGGTCGCCGCCGTCGCCGATTGCCTCCAGATCGGCGCTCGGAACATGCAGAACTACTCGCTATTGGACGCGGTCGGAGAGCAGACCAAGCCCGTGCTGTTGAAACGCGGCATGTCAGCGACGGTCGAGGAGCTGTTGCTGTCGGCGGAGTACATCCTCGCCCGCGGCAACCGCAACGTCATCCTCTGCGAGCGGGGGATCCGCACGTTCGAGCGGTACACGCGCAACACCTTCGACATCAACGCGATCCCGCTCCTCAAGCGGCTTTCACACCTGCCGGTGCTGGCCGATCCCTCCCACGGGACGGGGAAGTGGTACCTCGTCGCGCCGATCGCCCTCGCAGCGGTCGCCGCCGGAGCGGATGGCCTCCTCATCGAGGTCCACCCGAGTCCGGACCACGCGCTCTCCGACGGATTTCAGTCGCTCAGCTTCGACAACTTCCGCGCGCTCATGGCCGCGGTGCCGCACGTCGCGCGCGCGGTCGGCCGCACCGAGCAGGTCGCGACACCGTGAAGATCGGCATCGCCGGGCTCGGGCTCATCGGCGGGTCGCTCGCGCTCGCGCTTCGCGACCGGCACGAGGTCACCGGATACGACAACGACGAGCGCGCGCGTGCGGCCGCGAAGGCCGACGGCGTC
>VBGU01000151.1 GCA_005881085.1 Chloroflexota bacterium
CGTCGCAGTCGTAGGGGGAGCCGACGACCTTCCAGCCGTTCTCGGTGAGCTGGTCGAGGAGATAGGCGATCTCGGTGAGGCGCTTCGGGGTCTCGGAGACGTACTGGCGCAGCCACCCCGAATACGTGCGCTTGCCGCGGTCGGCTCGATCGAGCTCGTCGCGGACCGTCCCGAACACGTGGATGAGGATGAAAGTGGGCGACGCCGCCACGTCCGGGAGTTTAGCCGCGCTCCTCTACGAAGCGGTAGCCGCCATCGGAATCCTTGGCGATCACGACGAGAGCACCGTTCTTGAAGCCTGTCTGTCCCTTTAGCGCGGGGCAGATCAGGTGGTAGTGCTCGTGCTCGGGCGGCACGCACTCGCAGCGCTCGCTCTTGATCTCCGCGTCAAAACGGCGCGCGCCGATGCGAAGAGCCACGCGCTCGCCGGGGCCTGGGAACAGCTTCCAAGCGTCCTTGGTGATCAGGATGCGAGTCTTTCGAACGTCTTCGCCACTAAGCCGGTGTCGATAGGTCGATCGGGAAACACTCATCTCTCTGACATATTTTCGCATGAAACGCGACCGTCTGCTCGCGCCAAAACAGGCTCGACCGCTTGACGCGCGTGCTAGGGGTCGCCCGCCACAGCGAGGTCTGGATCATCCAGAAAACGAGCGAGGTGCATGACGCGCGCGCTCGATCCGGCGGAGCGTAGACCGGCCGCGATCTGGAGCATGCAACCCGGATTCGCGCTCACGACCACGTCGCAAGAAGCGTCGAGGATCTTGCGCACCTTGTCCTGCTGCAGCTCCCGCGATATCTCGGGATGGGTCAGGTTGTAGATGCCGGCGCTGCCGCAACAGCGCTCAGCGTCCTCGATGTCGACGAGGGTCACGCCGTCGATGGCCCGAAGGAGCGCGCGGGGCTCGGCCCGGACGCGCTGCCCGTGGGCGAGGTGACAAGCGTCCTGGTACACGACGCGGATCGGCCGCCGGGTGCGCGCCGGCAGGGGCTTCACGACTTCGCTGACGTCGCGGACCCGCGCGGCGAACGCTTTCGCGCGGCCGGCCCAGAGTGGGTCGTCGGCGAGGATGTGTCCGTAGTCCTTCAGGTGCGCGCCGCACCCCGCGGCGTTCACGACCACCTTCGCCTCGCTACCGGAAAAGGCGTCGACGTTGTAGCGGGCGAGCTGGCGCGCGCGTTCGCCGTCGCCGGCGTGCGCGTGTAGTGCGCCGCAGCAGGTCTGCTCCTCGGGGACGCTCACGAGGTGACCGTCCCGCTCGAGAAGCCGGACCGTGGCGCGCTCGGTCTCTCCAAACGCCTCGCGCATGATGCAGCCCGCGAACACGTTCACGTCGGCGCCCGGATGGTCGACGGCGCGGAAGGGGGCGCCCTCGGACGGCGCCGCCAGCGACGCCGCCCAACCGAGACGGCCGGGTAGCCGCGCGGCGAGACGCGCGAGCCCGAGACGCGCGCCGACGTCGGCGAGGCGCGCCGCGATCGCGAGGCGGCGCGGACGGGCGACCGTGTCGAGCGCCGCGCGCGCGAGTGCACCCCCGTCTTCACGCTCCCGCAGGACCTCGCGCGCGCCTTCCATGATCCGACCGAACGGCACGCCCGACGGGCACGCGGTCTCGCACGCGCGGCAGACGAGGCACGCCTCCAGATGCCCGACGGTCGTTTCGCTCGGTGCCGCGGGAGTCGCGATGACGGTTCGGATCAGCTGGATGCGTCCACGCGGCGAATCCGCCTCGTCGCCCAGCACCCGATAGGTAGGGCAATCGTTGAGACAGAGCCCGCACGAGATGCAGGTGGCGAGATCTTCAGGGCTGACGTGGGTAGAAGAGAGAGCGATGTCCGTAGCATACGGACGATGGCGATCGGCACCGCGAGCATCGCGACGCGACTGCGCGAGGTCATTCCAAGCGAGCGCGTCATCGACGACCCGTCGACGCTGCTCCCCTATTCATACGACGCTTCGTTCTGGTCGTTGCGGCAGCAGCGCACGCCGAGCGCCGTCGTCGTGCCCGAGACAACGGCGGAGGTCGTTGCCGCGGTACATGTGGCGAACGAGACCGAGACGCCGATCGTGCCGCGCGGCGCGGGCACCGGGCAGACCGGCGGGGCCATCGCGCCGGAAGGCGGGATCGTCATCTCCTTCGCGCGAATGCGGAAGATCATCGAGATCGATCGCCGCAACCTGCAGGCGATGGTCGAGCCTGGTCTCGTCTATTTCGATTTCCAGAACGCCCTGGCCGATCAGGGCCTGTTCTTTCCGCCAGATCCCGGCAGCGGACGGGCCTGCACGCTCGGCGGGATGGCCGCGAACAACGCAAGCGGACCGCACGCGGTGCGCTGGGGCACGACGTCGGCCTACGTGCTCGGGGCGGAGGTCGTGCTCGCGGACGGCTCGGTCATCACGACCGGTGGCGTCCACTCGAAGGCGCTCAAGTCGTCGAGCGGCATCGACCTCACCAAGCTGTTCGTCGGCTCGGAGGGCACGCTCGGCATCTTCACCCGTCTTCGTCTCCGCGTTCAGCCGCGGCCGCCGGCGCGCGCCGTCATCCTCGCCGGCTACAAGGCGCTGGAGGACACGGTCGCTTCGCTCGACGATCTCTTCGAGGCGGGCATTCTTCCGTCGACCGCGGAGCTTTTGGACAAGAGCGCCGTCGATGCGCTCCAGCTCTGGCGGCCCGAGCTCGACCTGCCCGCGGGTGAGGCCGTCCTCTTCATCGAAGTCGAGGGCACCCCCGAGCAGGTCGCCGCGAACGTGCGCTACACCGACGGCATCGTCCGCAAACGCGCTACGGTCACGCGCTTCGCGGAGGATGAGAAGGAGATCACGCGTCTCTGGGCCGGCCGCAGCGGGCTCGCCGCGGCGACGGCGCTCGCCCATCCCGGGAAGCACCGCATCTTCGCTGGCGAGGATTTGGCAGTGCCGCTGTCCGAAATCCCGCAGACGGTACGTCGCGCGCGCGAGATGGGAGCCGAGCTCGGGATCGCGGTCGTCTTCTACGGGCATTTCGGCGACGGCAACGTGCACTCGGCGATCCTCGTGAACCCCGACGATCCCGACGAGGTCGGTCGCGCCGACGAGCTCGCGGATCGGCTGCACAAGCTCGCGATCGAGGTCGGTGGCACCGTGACCGGGGAGCACGGGACCGGCGCGGTGCGCGCTCGCTACATGCGCGCCGAACACGGCGACGCCCTGGACGTGATGAAGCGGATCAAGAACGTGATGGACCCCAAGGGTTTGCTGAACCCAGGAAAGATCTACCCCGAGGGCTAACGAGGGCCCTTGACGGGAGGTCTACTGTCCCTCGGTCCGTTCGATCAAGGGGAGGAACAAAAGATGAGTGGATCGAGATTCGGGCGCCCTCTGGCAAAGGCCGGCCTGGCGGCCATCGTGGCCGTCGCACTGTTGGCACAACCCGCGGCAGCGACGGAACCATCGACTGGAAGCGGCAACTTCGTGTTCACGAGCATGACCCCGACCGGCGCGCGCACCGCGGACTCCAACACGATCATCACGGCGAACGCCACAGGAGCACTCTCTGGGGCGCTCACCGGAACGTTCACGGAAGAGCTCCGGCAGGTGTTCCACGCCGACGGCACGAGCGATTTCCATGGAACGGTCACCTGCACGTGCACCATCGGGGGTATGACCGGCACGGTCGTGCTTCGATTCGAAGGATCGGGGACCGGCGGATCCGCGGGGAGCGTCGCGGGTCAGTTCACGGTTGTGAGCGCCACTGGGAACCTCGAGGGTCTACACGGTCAGGGCACCTTCGCGCAGACGAGTCCCGCCGTCGCGGGGACCTACGAGATCAACATGCATCGGGATCCGTAGCAGTCGCGTCGTTCTCTAGGGTGGTCTGGAGCGCCCCGGCGGCGACGCGCCGTCGGGGCGACCTCGGCTAGAAGTAGCCGTAGTCGGTGAAGACGAGCCGGAGGAACGCGAGCCTGCAGAGGGCGACGAGAAGGATGCGATGCGAGAGGATCGCGCGAGGATTCTCTTTCGCGACGCTCGCGACCTGACCCAGAAGAAGAGCACGAGGTCGGCGGCACCGTGACCAGCGAGCACGGAACCGGCGCGGTGGGCGCTTTCTATATGCGCGCTGAGCATGGCGGCGCGCTCGATGAAGCGATCAAGAACGTGATGGACCCGAAGGGTTTGCTGAATCCGGGGAAGATCTACGGCGCCTGACGGGGATACGTGGCTGGCTCGGTCCTAGCCGGCGTGCTGCTGCGCCAGGTCGGCCGGTCGAAGGCAACGACGATGACCGCAGCCAGCACGTACAGCAACGCCGTCACCGGATCGGCATGCTGGGTTCCGCCCGGCAGTGGCACCACTTGCGCGGCGATGTTGTGACCTGCGTGCGCCAACATCACGATCAGCAGGCTTCCGTGCGTGCGGTTGAGTAGCCACGCGTAGAGCACCGAGGTCGCGGTCAACCGCACGAAAGTGAAGATCACGCCATCGACGCCCGTCACGCCAAAGCCGCCGGGCGCGACGACCGGCCAGAGATGCCACACGCTCCAGACGAGACCGACGATGATCGCCGCGGGGAGGGCGCCGTGCCGGAGCTGCAAGCGCGGCTGCGCGAGACCGCGCCAGCCGACCTCCTCGCCGAAAGACCCCGCGATCAGTGCTCCGGCGAGGAACACCAGTGCAGACGCGGAAGGCAGCGCCAACCACGCTGCGGGAATCTCGAGACCCAGCACAGACCGGATGACATCTCCGAAAAGAAACAGCCCGACCGGACCGAG
>VBGU01000143.1 GCA_005881085.1 Chloroflexota bacterium
GAGCGCGATGAACCCGCCGGTGATCGCGGCGGTGCGCGTCCCGCCATCGGCCTGGATGACCTCGCAGTCGACCATGACGCTGCGCGGTCCGAGCGCCTTCAGATCGATCGCCGCGCGCAGCGCGCGGCCGACCAGGCGCTGGATCTCGAAGGTTCGCCCGCCCGGACGTCCCGCGATGCTCTCGCGCTGGCTGCGCTCGGGTGTGCTGCGCGGCAGCATCGCGTACTCCGCGGTGATCCATCCGGTGCCCTTGCCTTCGAGGAACTTCGGCACGCTTTCTTGAAGCGTCGCAAGACAGAGCACCTTCGTGTCTCCGAACGAGATCTCCGCGGACCCCTCTGCGAATTTCGAGACTCCGACGTTGATGGTGATCGGGCGGAGCGCCGTGGGCGTGCGGCCGTCCGGCCGGACATAGCTCATGCGCCCGGGGGTTGGGGGGCAGAGCCCCCCAGCTCGCTGGTCTCTTCCCAAACCCGTCGCATTTCGTCGGGAGCGTACGACTCGAGGGCGCGTCCATCTTTGATGGCCCGGGCTTCGACGCGTCCCACGTGCGCGGAGAAGCGGTCGTTCGCCTCGCGGAGCGCGGTCTCCGCATCGAAGCCGGCGTCGCGCGCCGCCGCGACGATGTCGAACAAGAGCTCGCCGAGGAAGTCCTGATCGTCGATGTCCAGTGGAAGGTCCAGACGCGGCGGCTCGATCTTCACACGCGCGGCGCGCTCGAGCATCCGCTCCGCGGCGAAGAGCGCCGGAAGGTCACGCGGAACACCGCCCAGGAGCGACTTCGCCCCGTCGGCTTGCTCCTCTCGCTTGATCCTTTCCCACTGTGCGAGGAGCTCGCCACCAGAGGAGATCTGGGTTCCGGCGAATACGTGCGGGTGCCTGCGGATGAGCTTCTCGTTCAGGCGCCGCGCGACTTCATTCGCGTCGAATGTCCCTTCCTGGCGGGCGATCTCAGCGTGTAGCGCGATCTGCAACAGGAGATCGCCGAGCTCGTCGCGGAGGCGGGCCGGATCGCCGGAATCGAGCGCCGCGAGCGCCTCGTACGCCTCTTCGAGCAGATGCGGCCGCAGCGACGCGTGGGTCTGCTCGCGGTCCCACGGGCAGCCGTCCGGCGCGCGGAGACGCTCGGCGATGCGCATCACGGCGTCGAGGGACGCCAGATCCGCGAACGGCTCGAGCGGCGCGAGAATGAGGAAGCGCGAGCTGCCGGCGTGGCGCTCCGCGTCCGCGAGCGTGGTCGCGCGGTCAGCATCGAGGAAGGTGACCGCGTGAGCGGCGGGATAGCGCGCGCGCAGCAGCGCCCAGTCGACGGGGGCATCGAGGGCTATGGCGACGGCGCGCAGCGTCGAGAACGCGTGCCGATCGAGGCGGCTCGCAGGAACGAGATCGATGCCCGCGGGCCATCGCTCGAGGACGGCGGCGAGCGCCGCCGTGCTACTCGAACTCGAGGCCAGGGATGAGGCGGAGGACGTTGTGCGCCTTCTTCTGCTGGTTCAGCCAGTAGGTGTATGCGTTGTCGTTGATGGTCTTCTTCTGCGTATCGTCGAGCTCGCGCGAGTCGGACTTCTCGATGACCTTGTACCACGTGGTCTGGGTGAGCCCGTTGTGCTGCTGGCTCAGCTTACCGGCGTCAATGTTGAAGAGCTCTTTCTCGGCCGAGAGATCGGTCAGCATCCCGCGCGCGATCCAGCCCATGTCGCCGCCCTGGTCCTTCGTCGCGCTGTCTTCCGAATACTGCTTCGCGACCGCGGCGAAGTCGGTGCCGGCGTCGAGCGCCTTGCCGATGTCGGAGACCTTCTTCAGCTGGTCGGTAAATGACTGAAAGTCGCAGCCGACCGGGCGAGGCGTCGCGACCTGGATCTGCGCGATGTGCACCTGCGCGGTCGGGGACGCCACGCCTCGGTCCTGCTGCCGCTTGGTGAACTCGTCGCGCAAGATGTCGTGCTCCGTGTGCCGTTTGATGTCGGCCTCTGTGAAGCCGCTCGCGATCCATCGCTTCACGACGTCGTTTTCGGCGGGGCCGCGGCGCTCCTCGACCTGGATGATGTGATAGCCGAAGTCGGACTTCACCGGATCGGAGATCTGCCCGATCGCGAGGGCTTTGGCCGCGTCCTCGAATGGCTTGACGAACTGACCCTTCCCGACCCATCCGAGCTCGCCGCCCGACCCCGCGCTCCCCGGGTCCTGCGAGTTGTCCTTGGCGAGCTGGTTCCACAGGTCCTGGTTGTTCGGATCCTGGCGCAGCTGATCGCGGATCGCGGTCGCCTTCGCCAGCGCGTTGGATTCGTCGAGCGCCTTGTCGGTCGCGGCGGTATCGAACGTGATCAGGATGTGGCGGCTACGGAACTGGCCGAAATCGTCCTGATAGCGGGCTTCGACCACCTCGGGTCCGACGGCGATGCTATCCGCCCTCGCCTGCTGGTCGAGGATCGCGTACTCCTCGAGGGTATTCAGCGCGCTCCGGTCGTACGACGCCTTCTGCTCGGCGATCTGCGGGTCGTTCTCGTACCCAGGCGGAACCCCGAACTCGACGTAGAAACGCGCGAGCTGGTACTTGCGCTCGTTCGTCCAGTCGCGCATCGCGACGACCCTGCCGTCGAAGCGCATCGCGGGCTTGAGATTGTTCTGGTAGTAGGTATCGCTCGCGGCCCAGCTGACGAGTCCCAGGACGAAGAAAAGCACGGCCGAGAAGATGGTCACGATGACCGCCTGCTGGCGGCGTTCCCGCTGCCAGCGCGCGCTGCGCTGCCTTCGGGTGAGACGTGGAAGTGAGATACGGCGGGCCATATGCGGAGACCTAAATTGTACGGGAGTTATCGCGCGACTTTGCGATAGACGGAGAGCGTCTCGTCGGCCGCACGATCCCAGGAGAACGCGCTCGCTCTCGCCCGCGCGCGGCCGCGCAGGCTCGCCCGTAGCGCGTCGTCGGCGAGGAAGCGGGCGAGCGCATTCGCGAGCGCGCTTTCATCGCCGCTCCCGACGAGCAGCCCCGCGTCGCCGACGACCTCCGTCACGGCGCCCCCCGCGTAACCGACGACGGGCGTTCCGGCGGCGAGCGCTTCCAGCGCGGTCAGTCCGAATCCCTCGAGGAGTGCGGCATGGAGTAGACATTCCGCCCCGGCGTAGAGAGCGGCGAGCGTCGGCTCGTCGACGAACCCGGTCACGATGACGCGATCGCGCGGCGCGCGTTCGGTTTCGAGGGCGTCTCGCAGGTGCGACGAGAGCTTCCCGAGATCGCCCACGATCACCAGGCGCAAGTCCTTGTCGCGCTCCGCCGCGGCAGCGAACGCCCGAAGAAGGCCGCGCACGTTCTTGCGCGGGTCGAACTGTCCGACATAGAGCACGTAGCGGTCGGGCACGGCGAAGCGAGCGCGCGCGAGCGCACGTCCCTCGTCTGCTGGCGGCGGATCGAAGTCGCTATCGACGGCCTCCGGTACGACCGTCACGCGCTCCTCCGGCACGCGCAGCCGCCCGACCACGTCCCGCTTCGTCGCCTCAGATACGGCGATCACCGCATCCGCGCGCCGCGCGAGCGCGTACTGCCACGCGTGCCCGATCCGCGAGTACGGAAGGCGGAGGTAGTGCGCCGGCCAGATGAGTGGCGCGAGATCGTGGATGGTCACAACGGCCGCAAAGTCACGTCGCGCCGGCAGCGAAAGCTGCGTCGAGTGGTAGACGTCGATCCCCTTTCCGCCGAGCTCGAGCGACAGCAGCACCGGATCGAGCGCGAGCATGGAGAGCTCGGGCCGGCGAAAGCGCGACGTGGCGATGTCGTGGTGCGCGGGTAAGAGACCGGGATCGGCCGCGGGAAAATTGCGCAGCCGGAGCAGCGTCCACTCGACGTCGCGCGGCGCCCGGCGAGCGAATGCCGCGAGGAGGTTCCGCGAGTAGCGACCGATTCCCCGAACGCGCGCCACCGTCTGCAAAGGGCGGGCATCGATGGCCACACGCACCGTTCCTAGACTATCGGCGGTCGTGATCTCCGTGATCGTTCCCACATACAACGAAGCCGACTCGCTCCCGCCGCTCATCGAGCGCCTCGGGACGGCGATGTCCGGCCATACCTGGGAGCTGGTCGTGGTCGACGACGGCTCGCCAGACGGCACGGCGGAGGTGGCCAACCGTCTCTCGGCCCAGCACCCGGTCTGGGTGGTCCGCCGCGCGGGAAAGGCCGGCCTCGCATCGGCGGTGATCGCCGGCTTCAAGGAGGCGCGGGGCGACATCCTCGTGGTCATGGACGCCGACCTGTCGCACCCGCCCGAGGTGGTGCCGGCGCTCGTGAAGGCCATCGACGACGGCGCCGATCTCGCGGTGGGAAGCCGCTACATCGCGGGCGGCGGGGTCAAGGACTGGCCGCTGCGCCGTCAGATGGTTTCGCGCGTGGCGTGTCTCATGGGCAACGTTCTCGTGCCGGTGCGCGACGCCACGAGTGGATTCTTCGCGGTTCGCCGGACCGCGATCGACGGTGTGCATCTGAACGCCATCGGCTTCAAGATCGGGTTCGAGGTGATCGCGCGCGCGAAAACGAAGAAGATCGTCGAGGTGCCGTACACCTTCCGCGACCGGGAGCTCGGCGCCTCGAAGTTCGGCCGTCGCGAAGTCGTGCAGTATCTGCAGCAGCTCGGCATGGTGGCGCGGGACAAGATCCTGGGGAGGCTCCACAAATGAAAGTGGCGGACATGACCCTTCGCGAGGCGAAACTGGCCGACGCGGAGTTCGTCGCCGACGTGGAGACCGCCATCCGTCCTGACGACCCGCGCGATCCCGTCACGTTGAAGGACTACTGGCGGAACCCCGAGGAGAACGCGAAGATCGAACGGTTCGTCGGCGAGATGGGCGGCGAGCGAGTCGGCTTCGCTTTCCAGCGCCACGAG
>VBGU01000144.1 GCA_005881085.1 Chloroflexota bacterium
AAAGGCCCCGCCCGCCCTACAAATCAATCACGAATACGGGAGGAAGCGAAGAGACCGTGGGAGGCGTTAGGCGGGTGGCCATGGAAACGGCCCAAGCCACGAACCAGGCCCAGAGCGTGGAGTCGCCGCAAATCGACGCCGCGCCCCTCAACGTCGTCCGCATGACGCCGCCGGTCGAAGCGACGCTCCGCATCCTTCTCAACAGCGTTCCCTACCTCATCGGTGCGGCAGTCGTACGCCAGCCGGCCGTCGGCGACGCGGTCGAGGCGGAAGTCGGACGGATGCCGTGGCTCCACGACCGTCGTCTTCTCACGCTTCAGCTGCCCGACGATTCGCTCCCGGCGAACCGCGCGATCCTCCTCGACTGGCCGGTGCCATATCAGGCGGAATGGGTCGGGGCGCCACCGCGTCTTCTCATCTCGCGTCTCGTCACGCAGGAGCGCACGGTCGGAGTGCTCCTCGGAACCTTGATCAGCCGCGAGCAGATATCCGCGGGCGCTCGCGAAGCGCTCGACCTCTCTTGCGAGCTCATCGCCGCGGCGGTCGGCAGTGATTCCCTCGCGGCGATCGCCCCGACGCCAACGGCGGAGGAGCCCAGGCGTCTTGTCGTGGTACCGGACGAGCCGATGCCCGAGCCAGAGTCCTCGCTCGTCATCACATCACCCGTCGAGTCCGAGCCGGTGCTCGATCCCAAGGACGAACAGGACGAGCGCGACCGCCAGGTCGTCGATGAAGTGGCGCGCGCACTCGACGAGCTCACGGACGCGCGCTCGATCGGTCGCGTGCTTCGCGATGCGGTCACCGCGATCGCAGGCGTTGATGGATTCTCGGTCGCCCTGTTCAACAGCGTGCGTCGCGAGGTCGCGTACCGCTACAAGGTCGTCGGTGCCGACCCCGACTCCGCGGAGATGGGACGTCAGGTCGTCGACGATGGCCCCGATTGCTATGCGGCGCGCCACGATCGGCGCTGGCACAGCTTCGTTCGCGAGATCGGCGTGCGCGGTCCCGAAGGGGTCGAGGCGCGCAAGATCTCCGTTCTTCAGTACCCGCTCCTCGCCGCGGACGAGGTCTTCGGCGTCGCGACCCTTCAGGTTTTCGGCGACTCGGGGTTCTCCGATCACGCGACACGCCTCGTGCTCCGGGTCATCGAGGTTTCCAGCGATCGGCTTGCCGCGGTGCGGCGCGCCGCGCGCTTCCAACCAAGTCTTTCCCCTTCGGAGTCCGCGGCGGCCGCCGTCCTCCCGCCGGTCGCCGCGGCTCACTCTTCTGCCCCGCTGTCGACGGCCGATGCGCCGACGACGGACCAGATCCTGAACGACCTCGTGACCGGGTGCACCGAGATCGGTCTGCCGACCACCTTCATGGTCGGTGTCGATCCGGCCGCGGGTCTCCTGCGGGGCGAGCTCATCTCGGACTCATCGGCCGCTCGCGAGCTCGACTACGCCCTCGGGATCTCTGCCGGCCGCTTCACGATCGAGCTCTCCGACCGCTACAACGCGATCGCCCGCGCGTGCCGCGAAGGGCGCATCGTGACCTCGCCGACGCTCGACGAGCTCGTGCACCCGCTTCGGGACGCCGACGGCGCCGCGACGCTCGAGCGCCTCGTTCAGGGTGGCCGCGCGACGATCATCCCGATCACCGTGTCGGGCGACGTCGTTGGGGCGCTGGTGGTGGGTCCGATGGCGGACGAGCCCGGCTTCAGCACCATCGTGAAAGTGCGCGACCTGGTCAATGAGACCGCGTCGCGACTCGCGGAGGCCTGGCGCACGAAGCGCTAGACCTACACTCCCTCGCCAATGGTCGGCGAGGTGACCTTCGCGGTCATCGGCCTCCTCTTCCTCATCGCCGACGTCCGGACGTTTTCGTCCACGTTCCAGCAGACCTTCTTCGGTCAGTCGAACACGACGCTCGCGATCATGGCCACGGCAGTCTTCGCGACCTCATTTCTGTCCCCGATCGTCGGCTGGCGGCTCGGTCCGAAGCGAAGTGTCGGTTTCAGCGCGGCGCTGCTCGGTATCGCGACGCTCATCGCGACGGTATCGCGGAGCAACGTCGCCGACCTCGCACTCTCGATCGTCGGGATCGCCGGCGGCATGTGGTGGCTCGGGCTGCTCCATTCGTCGCGGACGGCGGATCGTCCGTCGCCACTCGCGGTCGCGCTCCCGATCGCGTTCTCGGCCGATCTCGTCCTGCGCGCTGCATTCCGCACGGTACCGCTCGTTGATCTGAATCTCGCGCTCGCCGCGCCACTCGTTCTCGTTGCGGCGCTCGTCTTCCTCGCGGCGGGAGTAGCCGCGATGGGCGGCGTCCGCACATGGACACGGCCGGATGCGCGGGGGGCGCTCGCGCTCATCGCGTTACCCGCGCTCTTCCTGGTCGCCGAGACCGGCGGCACGAACGGCGCGCAGGTGGCGCTGGCGAGCGGCCTCGGGCTCGGACCCGAGCCGCCCCGAGCGACCCAGCTCGGCATGGTGTTCGTCGGACTGGGTCTCGCCGCGGGGTCGCTCGCGCTTTCGCGCCGGTATCCGCGCGGCGTCGCCGCCGCGGTCGCTTGCGCGGCGGGCACCGCGCTTCTCTGGTACGTGCACGCCCCGGTTGTCTCTCTCGTCGGGGGCCTCGTTCTCGCCGCCGGCGTGTTCATCGCCGCCGCAACGATCCCGGGCACTCCGCTAAAGGCGACGGGCTCGCCCGCGATCGTGACGGGGGCGCTCGCGCTCGGCTGGCTCGTGTTCGTCGGGACCGCGTTCGGGTTCTACGCGTTCTGGGCGTATCTCCCCGCGATCTACGCGGCGACCGCGGTGGTGGCGATCGCGGCGCTGCTCGTACCTGGTGGTGCGCTCCCGGCGTGGCGCGCGCTTCCCATCGCGCTCGTGCCGATCGTGGTGGGGGTGCCGCTCGTAGCGCTGCTGCTCACACAGCAGTCGCCGGCGACAGAAGACCCGCGCAACACCTTCCGCGTGATGACCTACAACATCCACCAGGGATTCAACGCGGGTCAGGTCCCGTCGCTCGACATGCTCGTCGACGTGATCTCGCGCGAGTCCCCCGACGTCCTCGTGCTGCAGGAGGTCGTACGCGGCTGGATGATCGACGAGCAGCACGACGCGCTGAGCGTGCTGGCGGAACGCCTCGGGATGCCATACGTCTTTGGTCCGAACATCGGCGACCTCTACGGCAACGCGATCCTCTCGCGCTTTCCGATGACCGACGTGAAGCGCATTCATTTCGCCGTGCAGCCGTCCGCGAGGCATCAGCCCCGAGGCGCAGTAGGCGTCCGGATCGGCGACGTCCTCATCGTGACGACTCATCTCGACGACGTCTCCGATTCGAGCTCGATCCGCCAGGAGCAGGTCAGAACGATCCTGCGGGAATGGGATGGCGAGAAGGTCGCCATCGTCGCGGGGGACATGAACGCTGAGCCCGGTGAGCTCGAGATGGGCCTTTTCTCGGAGGCCGGCTACGGCGATCTCGCGGAGCCTGCGGGCGCGACCACGACGATGGACGACCCGCCGAAGCGCATCGACTACATCTGGGGCATCGGCGTGATCGGCTCGAGCCCGCACACGGTGATGGCGCTCGGCGCGTCCGATCACCGGGCGGTCGTGGTGAACGTCACCAAGCAAGCGCGTCCGTGACGCTTTCCAGGATCCTCAAGCTACTGCGGGTCAGCCGCGGTCGGTCCCCAGACGCTGGACATGTCGCCAGCCAGCCGTGGGTCGACATACGGCGACTCCTCCTCTCGACCGCGCCCAGCAGTCTCGAACTCGCGCCTACCCGCGAAATGCCTCGGGTTTGGGCCGCAGTGCTCGAGCACGGCCGGCAGGAAGGCACGGGGGCAGTCGTCGCGGTCGCCGATGGGTCGGTCGGTCTGTATTCGACCGTTGGCGGGGCGATCGTCGGGGCGGGAGCAGACCCGAGGACGCGCGCGGTGGCGCTCACCTTTCTGAGGGCCGTCGAGGCGTCCCTCGATCGCGTGCCGATCGCGGTGGACCTGCCGTTGGCAGGCGCAGGCGAATGGGCGCTCATCGCCCTTACCCACGGTGGCCCCCGTCACCGTGCCGCACGGACGGTGGAGGCGGTCGCGAAGGCGGACGATCCTCTCCACACGGCTTTCAATTCCGGGCGGGAGCTCCTCATCGCGATCAGCGCGCTCGGCTCGAAGCCAGATGGAGATGTCCGCCAGTCACGCTCTTCGCCGTTCTGAAGCTGCTGCACCTGGCCGGTGCGATATGGCTCGAGAATCTCCGAGGAGGCGGCGAGCCTTGGCGGATCACGGATCGGCTCCGCACTTTCCTCGACGGACGGGCGATGCTCCGGCGACATACTCCGGCTATCGCATTCGTCGCGCTCATCGTCGCGCTGATGGTCCTGAAGCCGCTCTGAGCCGCTAGACTTCATCTAACCGCCGCGCTTCCTCGAGCGGCACACACGTGGGGCAGGTCATCGCCAAGAACTTCGTCCATCTGCACACCCATAGCGAGTACAGCCTGCTCGACGGGCTGTCCCGCCTGAGCGACCTCGTCGCGCGCGCGAAGGCCCTGGACATGCCCGCGCTCGGTCTCACCGATCACGGCGCGCTGTACGGGGCCATCGACTTCTACACGCTCTGCCGCGACGCCGGCATCAAGCCGATCATCGGAGTCGAGACCTACGTCGCCCGCAACAACCGCTTCGATCGCGATCCGCGGTCCGAGGGCCATGGCAAGCCCTGGCACCTCGTGCTCCTCGCCAAGGACTTCACCGGCTACCAGAACCTCGTCACGCTGGTCACCGCCGCCCACCTGGAGGGCTACTACTACCGCCCCCGTATGGACAAGGACCTCCTTCGCGAGCGCAGCCAGGGCCTGATCGCGCTCTCGGCTTGCCTGCAGGGCGAGCTGGCGCGCGCGATCACCGACGAGGGCATCGACGCGGCGTGCGCGGTCGCCGAAGAGCATCGCAGCATCTTCGGGGACGGCAATTACTACCTCGAGCTCATGTCGCACGGCATCCCCGAGCAGGAGCGCGTGAACGAGGGCGTCCGCGAAGTCTCGCGACGGACCGGGGTGCCGCTCGTCGTCACCAACGACATCCACTACGTGCACGCCGAGGACGCCGAGGCGCAGGACGTCATGGTCTGCATCCAAAGCGGCAAGACCATAGACACGCCCGACCGCCTGAAGATGATCGACAACCCCGAGCTCTTCATGCGGACGGCGGCGCAGATGAGCGACCTTTTCCCGAACGACCCCGAGGGGCTCGAGAACACGCTGCGCATAGCCGAGAAGGTCGACCTGCGCCTGCCGCTGGGTGAGCTCCGCCTCCCGCACTTCGAAGTCCCGGCGGGAAAGACGCCCGAGGAGCAGCTCCGCACGCTCGCGGAAGCGGGCACGGTCGCGAAGTACGGCTCCATCACGCCGGAGCTGCGCGAGCGGATCGACAAGGAGCTCGCGATCATCGCGAAGACGG
>VBGU01000145.1 GCA_005881085.1 Chloroflexota bacterium
GAAGACGATCGCCACATTGGAGAGCGATCCGTTCGTGATGAAGTTCTTGGTCCCGTTGAGGATCCAGTGGTCACCGTGGCGGCGGGCGGACGTTCGCATCGCCGCGGCGTCGCTGCCCGAAGCCGGCTCAGAGAGCGCGAAGCAGCCGATCCACTCGCCGCGGGCGAGCTTCGGCAGGTACTTCTCCTTCTGCGCGTCGTTCCCGTAGTGGAGGATCGGGTCGACGGCGAGCGACATGTGCGAGCACAGCACGACGCCGGTCGACGCGCACGCGCGGTTGATCTCCTCCACGAGGAGCGCGTACGAGACGGCATCGAGGCCGGGGCCGCCATACCGCTCCGGAACGTAGGTCCCCATGAAGCCGAGCGCGCCCATCTCGCGGAGGATCTCAGGTGGGATCTTCCCCTCCTCGTCGATCTCGGCAGCGCGCGGAAGGACCTTCTCGGTCGCGAAGTCACGCGCCGCGCGTTGCGTCAGCTCCTGCTCTTCCGAGAGCGTGAGATCGAAGGCGGTCTCCGCAGTGGTCATCGCCACTCCCGAACTCCGAAGACCCGACCGTCAGGGTCGCGTGCGAAGAAGTACCCGTCGCGCATTTCGCCGACGTTCGCGTCTTTCGCCCTCGCCCGCTCGTACGTCGCCGCCAGGTCGGCGACGTGGAACCACGGTACGAAACCAGGCACCTCCGGCTCATCCTCGCGGTCGTGCACGGTGAGAGTCGCGCCGCCCTCCGGCTCGAACCATACCGAATCGTCACGCGCCCGCTGGCGACGAAGCCCGAGCACCTCATCGAAGAATCGCGCGATCTCATCGCGCTTCGCGGTGAAAGCGAAGACGTTGGTGAGAGCCGGGGTTCGCACCTACATCAGCTCGACCGCGAGCGCGACGGCCTCGCCACCGCCGAGGCAGAGCGACGCGACGCCGCGCCTCTTCGACCGCGCGCGCAATGCGTAAAGCAGCGTCACCAACAGACGCGCGCCGGATGCGCCGATGGGATGACCGAGCGCCACCGCGCCGCCGTTCACGTTGAATTTCGCTTCGGGGATGGCGAGCTCGCGGCGAACGCACTCGATGCCGCTGAACGCTTCGTTCACCTCGAAGAGGTCGACATCGTCTATCGACCAGCCGGCCCTCGCGAGACAGCGCTCGATCGCGCCCTTCGGAGCCGCGAGGAAACGCTCGGGCTCGTGAGCGAACTGGCCCTGCGCGACGATCCGCGCGATGGGCTTTGCTCCGAGCTCACGCGCCCTCTCCTGTGACGCGACGATGACCGCGGCACCACCGTCGTTCAGCTTCGACGCGTTGCCCGCCGTGATGGTCCCGCCGGGCTTGAACGCGGGCTCCAGCTTGGCGAGCGCTTCGAGGCTCGTCTCGCGGGGCGTCTCATCTTTGTTGACGAGGGTGACCGCGCCTTTTCGGCCGGGGACCTCCACGGGCACGATCTCGTCGTCGAACGCGCCCTCGCGCTGGGCGCGCATCGCCTTTTCGTACGAGCCGAGCGCGAAGCGGTCCTGGTCCTCGCGGCCGAGGCCGCACTGCTCCGCGACCAGCTCGCCTCCGAGGCCCATGTGCCCGTGACCGTAGGCATCCATGAGACCGTCGACGAGATTCGCGTCTTCGAGCTTGTGCTCGCCGAGCGGAAGGCCCGCACGGAGACCGCGAGCGAGGTACGGCGCGTTCGACATGGACTCCATCCCGCCCGCCACGATGAGCCGCGCTTCACCGGCCGCGATCTGCGATGCCGCGAGCATCACCGATTTCAGACCCGAGCCGCAGACCTTGTTGATGGTCGTGCACGGGACCGAGTTCGGGATCCCGGCCCCAAGCGAGGCCTGACGGGCCGGCGCCTGACCGACGCCCGCCTGCACAACATTTCCCATGAAGACTTCGTCGACCTGATCCGCCTTGACGCCGGCGCGCTCGAGCGCGCATTTGATGGCGATCGCGCCGAGCCTCGGTGCGGAAAGCGGCGCGAGGCCCCCGAGAAACCCACCGATCGGAGTGCGCGCCGCGCCCAGAATGACGGCGCTCACTTGGCTTCTTCCAAACGCTTCGTCACGTGATGGCGATAAGAACGGATCTCGTCGCGGAGCGCCGCGAGCTCACCAAGGCGCTCGCTCACGGTGGCGAGATGGGAGTCGAGCAATTCGATGAGGCGCGGAAGCACTTGGGCATTGGTGTGATGGCGACCGTAGAGCGTTTCAAGCTCCTGCATCTCGGCGAGCGAGAGACCGAGCACTTTGAGCTTCTGGATGAACTTGAGCCTGCGGACGTCGTCGTCCGTGTAGACGCGCTGACCGCCGTCCAGGCGTTTCACCGATTCGAGGAGGCCGCGCTCCTCGTAGTAGCGGATGGTCCGCTCGGTCACCCCGACCTTCGCGGCCAGCTCCCCGATCCGGTAGGTTGCCGTCGCCGCCGTCGCCACGTCCGCCAGTTTACGTCAACTGGCAAAGAGTAGGGAGAACGGGGGTCAGGAGATCTGTTTCCGGAGTCGCGCGGCGATGTCGTCGAGCGTTTTCCGATCAGCCGCCGCGCCGTAGTGCGGCGGGAACTTGATGCCGAAGCCGTCGCCCTGCCAGCGGGGGATCACGTGCAGGTGGGAATGAAAGACTTCCTGCCCGGCGGCGGCACCGTCCGCGAGGAAGAGATTGATGGCCTCGCAGCGCAGCCCGGAGACGCGCAGGCCGGCGGCGATGCGCCGGGCGAGCGACCACATCGCGACAGCCGCGACCTCGTCGACCTCGCTGATCGACGTCGTGTGCTTTCGCGGGACGACGAGGGTGTGGCCCTCGTTGATCGGATGCAGATCGAGGAACGCAACGGCGTCGCTTCCCTGCGCCACGAAGCTCGCCTTCTCGTGACCTTCGAGGATCCTGCAGAAGACGCAGGCCGCGTTCTCGCTCATGTCGCGAGCTCCTTTAGCGCGTTCGCGAGCGCTTGCGCGCCGAGCGCGGCGTCCTCGGTGGAGGCGAACTCACGCGGCGTGTGCGAGCCGCCGGTCGAGCGCACGAAGATCATGCCGGTCGGCACGCCGGAGAGCGCGGGGTTCTGCGCGTCGTGGCCGGCGCCACTCACGAGCAGAGGCGCCTCGACGCCTACGCTTGTCGTCGCCCGCTTGAGGACGTCACGGATCTTCGGATCGAGCGGCGTGACCGGCACGCGCGCGAGGTCGTCGACCGACGCCTCGACGCCGCGCGCGCTCACGATGCCCGTGACCGCTTCGAGTACGTCGCGCACGAGACCATCGTGATCGCGCGCCGCCCGCAGGTCGAGTGTGAAGACGCACTCGCCAGGTACGACGTTCTTCGCGCCCGGCCGGACCGCGATCTCCCCCACCGTCCCGACGGAGTCGGGACGGCCGCGAGCGATGCGCTCCACCGCCAGCACGATCTCCGATGCGGCCGCGAGCGCATCGGCCCGTGCGGTCATCACGGTCGCGCCAGCGTGGTCGGCGCGGCCGCGGATCGCGACGCGAGCGTGATAGATGCCCACGATGTCGCTCACTATGCCGAGTGGCAGGCCAGCGGTCTCGAGGCGCGGTCCTTGCTCGATGTGCAGCTCGAGGTACGCGGCGATTTCCTTCGGATCGCGCCGGGCGACGGCGGGGTCACCTTGCTCGCCAAGCGCGCGCAAGGCCTCCGCGATGGAGATGCCGTCACGGTCCGTGCGGTCGCCGACGCCGCGTGCGAGGCGACCGAACGCCGCCGTCGATCCGAAGAGGCCTACGCCGAAACGCGCGCCCTCCTCGTCTGCCCAGGCGACGACCTCGATCGGGCGCCGCAGCTTGATCTTCGCGTCGACGAGCGCGGCGATGGCTTCGACCGCGCACAGCACGCCGAGCGCGCCGTCGAAGCGGCCGCCCTCCGGCACCGAGTCCAGATGAGATCCGACGAGGATCCCCTGCCCCTCGCCGTGGAAGCGGGCGAAGAGGTTCGCGGCCGCATCGCGCCGGACCTGCGCGCCCTTGGCGGCGAGCCAGCCCCGCACGAGGTCCCGCGCTCGCTGCTCGTCAGCCGAGAGACCGAGCCGCGAGACCGAGGTATCGGTGCCGCCGATCCGCGCGAGCTCGCTGCTCCGGCGCTCGAGACGCCCAGGATCGATCATCGCGCCTTCTCCGCCAGCTCGTCGGGTCCGAACGCAATATCGGCGAACACCTCGCGTTCCATGGCCTTTGCGAGCGGGATCGCTCGGGCGATCTCGGCCGCGTACCTCGGGTTGCGCCTCGCGGTGTCCTGAGCGCGCGCCTCGAGCGTCTCGACGCTCTGGCCGCCCCGACGATCTGCGACGTACACGAGCTTCTCCTCGGCCGTGCGCGGCGCGAGATCGGGGTCAAGCACTGTGTAGATCGCGTGCCGCCGCGCGAGCTCGACGCAGGCGCCCTCGCCTTCCGCCGCGAGGACCAGCCCCGAGAGGATGTTGTGATCGCGCTGGTCGCCGGCGAGCAGGGGACTCCTCCCGACGTCGTGGAGATACGCCGCGAGGACGACGGTCTCCGAGTCGATCTTCGCGGCACCCCGACGGCGGGCGGCGACCAGGGCCCCGGCGATGGCGCCAACGACCCGGCTGTGTGTCTGTAGCCAGTCGGGGTACCGGTAACGCTTGAAGAATTCCTCCGCTTTCGTGGACAACTCTGTCAATCCGCTATTGACACGCCGTGAAGGCCTACGTACGGTCCGCGCCGCAGGGGAGGTGCGTTGTGGCTGATTCGGCACTTGCTGTTGGAGATGACCGCATCATCGCGCACCTTCAGTTCGCACGAGCGGTCGCCTCCCGTTCCATCGATCCGCGTTGCCGTGGCGCCGACCGCGAGGATCTCATCGCCTGGGGCCTTGTGGGCCTGGTGCAGGCGAGGGGCAAGAAACAGCGCCTCACTTCCACCGCTGATTCGCCTAGCAGGCATGCCCGGGCGCGGGCGCGAGAGACCTTAGCGGAGCAACTTCCTCCAAGCGACGATCGTGAGCACGAGAGTTCCCATCAGGACGACGTGCCATGCGGCAGTCAATGCCCACTCGAGCGGCGCTTGGGGCCGGTAGCCGATCGTGTATAGCTCCAGGAGCACAACCATTGGGATGCCGACGAGTGTCTCAAGAAATAGCAGCGTCAAGTACAACGCGCGTCGACTGGGCGACAGGGTGGGGATGCTAGCCCGCACCCAGGCGCCATAGCCGTGGCAGAGACCCTTCTGCGTCATTCAGACGTTCGATGCCTGGCGGCACGACAAACATGAGCCAGCCTAACGTCGACGAACGCATCATCGCGCACCTCGGCTTTGCGCGAGCCGTGGCCTCTCGCGCCATCGATCCGCGGTGTCGCGGTGCTGACCGCGAGGACCTCATCGCCGATGGAGTGCTTGGTCTCGTCCAGGCTGCCCGCCGCTATCGCGGCGACCGAGGCGCCTCATTCGGCGCGTATGCCGCTCGGCGCGTGCGAGGCCAGATCCTCGACGCGCTTCGCGAGCGCGATCCGCTCACCCGGAGCGCGCGCCGCGCCTTCCGGGCGGCGCAGCGCGCTAACGAAGACGGCGGAGCCGCCTCGCCCGCGACTCCGCCGTACGTCGAGGTCTCGCTCGACCGCATCGGCGACGTGGCCGAGGTGCATCGCGCACCCGAACATCGCGACGAGCGCTGGCCCCAAGTCGCGAGCGCGCTTCGCGATCTCACGCCTCTCGAGCGTCGCGTGCTCGTGCTCTCGTACGGGCGCGGACTGACCCTGCGGGAGATCGGCAGCGAGGTCGGCCTGTCCGAGTCCGGCGTGTGCCGTCTACGGGCGCGTGCGCTCACCCGCGTGCGCCTAGCCTGCGCGGCCTGACCTTTACAGTGCCGTCATGTCCGATCTGCGGCGTGCGCGCTTCGCGCGCCTCGTGCGCAACGCTCTCGACGAGCTCCCGGCGGAGTTCCGCGAACGGATTCGGAATCTGGAAATCGTGATCGAGGACGAGCCCGCGCCTGAGCAAGTCCCGGAAGGCGGAACGCTCCTCGGTCTGTACGAAGGCGTACCCCTTACCTCGCGTGGCGCGCAGGAGCCCTACCTTCCCGACCGCATCTGCATTTTTCGTGGACCCATCGAGCGGATGACCGTATCTCCGCGGCGCCAAGCAGCGATCGTCCGCGACACGGTGGTGCACGAGGTCGCGCATCACTTCGGAATCACCGACGCGCGACTGGCTGAATTGGGTTTGGGGGACGCGGACTAGGCAGCGCCCGCATCGTCGGCGGACCGGCGACGCATCTCGCCCACGGACCGCCGAAGAAGGTCCATCTCAGCCCAGAGCGCCTCATGGGAAAATCCGTACTCCCCCGCGCGCGAGCGGATCTCGGATTCGATCAGCCGGTAGCCGATGGCGACGGTTCCGAGAAGGACAACCGGCGGGATCTGCTCGCCGGCGTCAGCGTCCGTGCGGAGGAGACGCCGGATGGCGATCACGCGCTCGCGATCGTCGGCCTCGAGGGCTTGGACCCACAGCGGTATTCGTCGCTCGAGAAATGCGGTCAGCCGGCGGTCCAGCTCGATGTCGGTTGCTTTCCGATCCCCCGCGGTCGCCTCGGCAACGACCCGGGGAACGATGGCGGAGGCGTGGGCGCGGATCAGCGCCGCGGCGGCGGCCCGTGGAGTCGCACGCATTTAGGACAATGAACGCACGAATCGCGACGTGCTGCCGGAATCGCACCTCACCTAACCCCGTACCGCCTGCTTGAACTTTCGCAAGGCCGCAACGGGACCGTCCGGGTCCTCGAAGATCGCGGACCCGGCGACGAGCACGGTCGCCCCCGCGGCGACGACGCGCGCGGCATTCTCCGGTTTGATCCCGCCATCCACCTCGAGCTCCGCGGCGAGTCGTCGCGCGTCGAGCGCCTCGCGGATGGACTTGACCTTCCCCAGCGCCCCCTCGATGAACTTCTGCCCACCGAATCCGGGATGGACGCTCATCACGAGCGCGAGGTCGATCGAGCCCAGATGCGGGAGAACGGCGTCGACGGGCGTCTCGGGATTGAGCGTCAGCCCCGGCCGGACGCCGCGAGCGCGGATCGCGGCGAGCGTCCGCGGGACGTCACCGGCCGCTTCGACGTGGATGGTGAGGTAGGTCGCGCCGGCGTCGGCGTAGCGGTCTACCCAGTCCTCGGGGCGCTCGATCATCAGGTGGACGTCGAGCGGCAGACGGGTCGCCTTGCGCAGATCAGCCACCATCTTCGGGCCAAACGTGAGGTTCGGAACGAAATGACCGTCCATCACGTCCACGTGGATCCAGTCCGCGCCGGCCCGCTCGACCGCGACTACGGCGTCGGCCAGGCGGGCGAAGTCCGCGGAAAGGATGGACGGAGCGAACTTCGGTTCAGTCATGTCTGACTTTCGCCTTGTGGCCGCGATGAGCGGCTGGCATCATCAACACCGGGAGGGCGCTCAATGTACCGTCCGCAGAACCTCCGCATTCCTGGTCCCACGTTCGTTCCTCAGGCGGTGCTCGCCGCGTCGGCGAGACCGCTGATAAATCATCGCGGTCCCGAGTTCGCGGCGCTGCTCGCGGCTCTGACGCGCGCGCTTCAGGATTTCCTGCGAACCGAGCACGACGTCCTGCTCCTGACCGCATCTGGGTCGGGCGGCATGGAGGCCGCGATCGCGAACACTCTCTCGTCCGGCGACAAGGTGCTCGTGTTCAGCTGCGGCGCTTTCGGCGAGCGCTTCGCCGCGATCTGCAAGTCGTACGGAGTCGACGCTCGGCGCATCGACGTTCCCTACGGCCGCGCGGTCGAGCCCGATCTCGTTCGCGACGAGCTTGCGAAAGAGAAGGGCAAGGACGCCGCGAAGGCGGTCCTCATAACGCACAACGAGACGTCTACCGGGATCCTGAACCCGATCAAGGACATCGCGGCGGTGGTGCGCGAGTCGGGAAAGCTCTTCATCGTCGACAGCGTCTCCGGCGCCGGATGCGCCGAGCTCGAGATCGACGAGTGGGGCATCGACGTTTGCATCACGGCTTCGCAGAAGGCGTGGGGCGCGCCTCCGGGCGTCGCCATG
>VBGU01000017.1 GCA_005881085.1 Chloroflexota bacterium
CGAGTTGTAGATCTGGCCCGTGGTCACGTTCGACGCGCGCGTGACGTTCCGGTCGATGAAGCGCTCGTAGTGGCCGAGGTCCAGATCGGACTCGGCGCCGTCTTCGGTGACGAAGACCTCACCATGTTGATAGGGCGACATCGTCCCGGGGTCGACGTTGAGGTAGGGATCCATCTTCAGCGACGCGACGGCAAGCCCTCTCGCGGAGAGGATGCGACCGAGGGAAGCGGCGGTGATGCCTTTGCCCAGCGAGGAAGTGACCCCTCCGGTCACGAACACAAACTTCGGCACGGGCTGGACCTCCGGGGTTTTTTCAATGATACAGAGGTGGCGATTTTCAGTCCAGGGTGGACTGAAAATTCGCCGGAACCTCAGCAGAGCGCAGGGGCGTTAGCCCCGAGCACTACAGGACGAGGGCGAGCGACGAGCGATGTGCTACGCACTCCGCTGCGCGTCCGGGGGCCCCTACCCCCTGGGCTCCTGCCCCTGTTCGCGAGGAACGAGACCGCCAGCTGTGAGCGTGTCTCGAGGCGAAGCCGAGAGATTGATCAGGTCAGGAGACGGGGAAGGGAAGGCTGTTCAAAACAATGAGGCGGGGTCGATCGCTTGCGGTGTGCGGCGGATAGGACGGGACCTCTACCGGCTCATCACGGCGGCAATCGTCGAGGTTTCCATCGAGTCGCAGACCGCGGAATCGCGCATCGCGGAGCTCACCGTTCTCGAGCCCGGCGTGCTCGACGATCGCGACAAGACGCGGTCGTAAGAAACGAAGACCGTCGCGCACGGCGACCGGCGTCGCGAAGCACGATGCGTCGGCGGCGAAACCGCGCGTCGCCACATCGAGCCACTCGCCGAGGAAGGGCGGGACGTATGCATCGCCCGCGAAGACGATCGCGCCATCCTCACCACGCAGTCCGCACAGCAGGGTGCGCGCGCCGCGGTGATCGTCGATGACGAGACCGCCGACGACCACGTCGGCGCGCGGTGTGACATGGCATTTCAGCCAATCGGCGGTGCGCGTGCCCGGGACATACCGCCCGTCGCGCCTCTTGGCGACGACGCCCTCGAGCCCGTATTCCGCCACCACATCGAGGAAGGGCTCGCCGTCGTCGTCCAGGTGCTCCGGCACGGCGAGGATTCGCGAACCCAGGCCGGCACCGAGGAGGCGCGCCCGGCGCTCGGCAAGCGGCCGCGAGATGAGCGGGCGGCTGTCGGCGTACAGCATGTCGAAGGCGACGAAGATCGGGCCGCGGCCCCGTTTCGCGGCCTTTGGTCCGAGTCTGCCGGCGAGAAGGTCGTAGCTCGGACGGCCGCGTGAATCGCAGACGACGATCTCGCCGTCGAGGACCATCCCCTCAGGCAGGCGTAGCTCGCGGAGCTCTGGCACAGCGGGAAGGAGGTCGCCCCCCCCACGATCGGTCACGCGCAGTCCCGTCGCGTCATGCGACGCGAGCGCGCGGATCCCGTCCCACTTCAGCTCGAAGATGTACTCGGGCGAATTGAAGGCGCGGCGCGCCAGACGTGGCCGCATCGGTGTGAGCGCGCGGGGCAGCGCGCTCGCCGCCTCGCCGACATCGATGAGGGTCGGATGCGCGCCACTCTCCGGTCGCTCGCGCGAGGGCACTTGCCGAGGATAGGTCCTAGGACGCCTTCTTCCGCGCGGTCCGTGACGACGAACCGGACGAGACGCTCTTGCTCTTCGCGCCGCTCTTCTTCGCCTTTTCGACCGACGCCTTGAGTGCGGACATGAGATCGACGACCGTGGTCTCGGCCTCCGGCTCGGGAGCCTCGATGATCTCTTTCTTCTGGACCTTCGCCTCCACCAGCTTGAGGATCGCCTGCTTGTACTCGTCCTTGTATTCGGACGGCTCGAATTCGGTGGCCATCATGCCGACGAGGTTTTCGGCCATCTTGAGCTCGGCGGGAGAGACCTTCACGTCCTCGGGGACGTCGAGGTCCTCGGTGGAGCGGATCTCGTCCGGCCAATGGAGCGTGTTCATGAGGAGCGCGCCGTCCTGCGGACGCACCGAGACCAGGCGCTCCCGGTCGCGCAAAGCGAACTTCGCGATCGCGACGCGTCCGGTCTTCGCCAGGGTCTTGTTCAGGAGCGCGTACGGTTTCTCGGCCGACTTCTCGGGCTCGAGGTAGTAGGCCGACTGGTAATAGAGCGCGCCGGGAAGCTCCTCATCCTTGATGAACCCGGTGATGTCGATTGCCTTGCTTGAACGGAGGGGGAGCTTCTCGAGATCCTCGTCCGTCAGCTCGACGTAGTTACCCTTCTCGTACTCGTACCCACGTACGACGTCGCCCCAAGCGACCTCGTGGTCGCCCTCGACGCAGTAGCGCTTGTTCTTGATGCGGCTGCGATGCTCAGGGCAGAGAAGGTTGAACGAGACCTTGCTCGAGCTCTCCGTCGCCAGGTACAACCGCACCGGGATGGCGACCATCCCGAAGCTCATGACGCCTTTCCAGATCGATCGCGGCATGCCCTACCACCTCACTGGCCGTTTTCCCTTTTGCGCGCGGCCTCGCCGCGCGAATTCTAACGGTTCCGTCAACGGAGCGCACGCGGCGTGCCGCGGCGGCCGCCCCACGAGACGAGCCGAAGGAGCCGTTCAAGCGTTGCCGGGTCGCCGCGCCAATGCTCGCGGACGACCGCATCGTCGGTCGTGCGCAGGACGAAACGGAGGGCGAGCCCGGCGACGACCGCGTCGTCGAGCGAGCCGACGATCGGGATGAAGTCCGGGATGAGGTCGATCGGTGAGGCGAGCCAAACGCTCGCCACCGCGAGCACGATCTTCGCGCGGAGCGGGACGCGAGCGTCGCGCAGGAGCCCGCCAAAAAGTCTGATGAGGTTCGGCAGGAGCAGAGCGAGCTCGCGTGCGAGGAGGACGCGGCCGACGATCACGAGCACCACGACGACGACGATCCAGACCGCGATGAAGACGAGAACGATGTCTGCCCAGAGCGGAAGATCCATTCGAGCTAGTTCGCGATCGCCCGCTCCGCGAGTGACGTCGGGATCGAGCCCGTCGACGTGATCGCGTCGTGGAAGGCGCGGAGGGCCGCGCGGTCGGCCGATCCGCGCTTGGCGAGCCATCGCGTGCGGATATCGATGATCTCGAGCATCCCCGTGAGATAGCTCGAGGCCTGCGTCGGCCAGGAGCAGTACCGGCCGACCTCGGCCTTCGCGTTCGGGAGAGTGAGGTTCGCGTTCTTCACCATGAAATCGACGGCTTGGTCGAAGGTCATCTCCTTCATATGCAGCGACGTGTCCACCACGATGCGAGCGGCGCGGAAGAGCGTCGCCTCGTACTGGAACAAGAGGTGTCGCGGGTCGGTGAAGAAGCCTTGCTCGCGCATGACGCGCTCCGCGTAGAGACCCCACCCCTCCGCGAAATACGAAGTGAAGTGTGTGCGGCGAATGTCCGAGCCGTTCTGCTTGGCCATGACGAGGTGCCAGTGGTGGCCCGGGTACGCCTCGTGTACGGCGGTCGTCGGGATCCCCGCGCTGCAGTTGCCCTCGAGGCGCTTCTGCACTTCTTCGGGTGGCGTGCCGTCCGGCGGGTAGGGCACGAAGAAGTGACCGTGGAGCGAATCGCTGAAAGCGGGAGGCTGGTTGTAGCTCGCGACCGCCTGGATCGGACGCTGGTAGTGGGGTGACGGCTCGACCGTGCAGCGCTCGCCCGGTGGAAGCGTGACGAGCCCGGTGTCCACGAGGAACGATCGCGCGCGCTCGGTCCATTCCTCGTACTCGGCCCGCATCGCGTCGGGCGTCGGCGCGTGCATACGGTTCAGGCGCTCGCAGACCTCCGTCCACGTGCCGCCTCCGTCGATCTGCGCCGCGATCTTATTCGCCTCGTTCGCAAGCAGGTCGTACTGCTCCCGCCCGCGACCCTGGAGCTCGCGCGTGCCGAACGGAAGGAGCTCCTTCTCCCGCAGGAGCGATGTGTAGAGCTGCTCGCCGATCGCGTAATCACCGGACGCGCGCGTCTTGTTCGTCTCGAGAAACCCCGCGAAGTCCTCGAAGGCGCCGGCCGCCGCCGCTCCGGCTTCCGCGACCTTCTGCCGGAGCGTCGGGTCCTTGACCTCCTTCGGGACAAGCTCGCGGGCGTAGCGCGCCGCCGCCTTCGCCTGGCCGATCGCGCGATCGAGGTACACGCGCGGGACGAGCGCGAAGTCCAGGTTGGCTTTTCCGTCGGCAACGTGTTTGGTGAGAGCGTGAAGCCGCGCGCGCGCCGCCTCGGCCAGGTCGCGCTCCGGCCGGAGACGGTGGAGGAAGAGCGTGAAAACGCCGCCCAGCGAGGGATTCAGGTAGGTATTCGGCTGCCGCTTCCAATCAAGGCGCGGCTGCATGAGCTCGCGTCCGCGGAGGGACGCGAGGATGACGTCACGGTCGATGCGCTCGGCCGGAGTGAGGTTGTCGTCGGGCACGGCCGCAAAGCGCTTGGTCCAGTCGAGCACGGCCGCGTCACGACGACGGAACGCCTCCGCCGAGAGATCTTCCGAGCGTTCGTCGTATGCGGTGAGGCCGAGCATGCTGGCCCAGGTCGGGGATTCCTCGTAGCGGTCGGCGAGGTAGTCCTTGACCAGCGACGAAAACGGCGCGGACGTCACGATGCGACCTCCCCGACAATGGCGAAGGCCACAGATTGAGCCTCACCGAGTACCAGCGCAAACGCGACTTCCGCCGCACGCCCGAACCGAAGGGCAAGCTGCCGGAGAAAGAAGAGACGCGTCGCTACGTGGTCCATCGGCACCACGCGACGCGGCTCCACTGGGACGTTCGGCTCGAGATGCGCGGCATCCTCGCCTCGTGGGCCGTGCCGAACGGGCCACCGCTCGAGGCCGGAAAGAGGCGGCTCGCGGTCCACACAGAGGACCATCCGATCGAGTACCTGACGTTTCACGGCGTGATTCCCGACGGCTATGGCGCGGGGACGATGACCATCTGGGATACCGGCACGTACGAGCTACTGGAAGAGAAGCCGAACGAGCTGAAGCTGCGCATGAAGGGCAGGCGTCTCGACGGCGAGTGGGTCATCGTGCAGACGAAGCAGAACGAGGGTCGCGACTGGCTGATGATCAAGCACGGCACGCCGCCGAAGAACGATCCGCTGCTATCGAAGATCGAGCCGATGCTCGCGGCGGCGGCGGACGAGCCCTTCGACTCGCCCGACTTCACCTACGAACCGAAATGGGACGGGGTGCGCACGATCGCCTTCGTCGATGGGGGAGAGGTCCGTCTTCAGACGCGAAACCTTCTCGACTGCACCAAGCAGTATCCCGAGGCGACGCAGGCCGCGGAGGCGCTCACCGGTGCGTATCACGCCATCCTCGACGGCGAGATCGTGGCGCTCGACTCCAAGGGCGTTCCGAGCTTCCAGCGGCTGCAACCACGCATGCATGTAAGCGACGAGAGCACCGTCCGCAAGCTCCGCAAATCGACTCCGGTCATCTATCAGGTCTTCGACATCCTCTACGCGGACGGCGAGGACCTCACCCGAAAGCCGCTGCGCGAGCGCTTGCGACGCCTCGACGAGGCGCTGACGCCCATGGGCTCGATCCGACGGAGCGAAGGGTTCCCAGGCACCGGCATCGCGCTCTTCGAAGCGGCGCGCGAGCAAGGCATCGAAGGGATCGTCGCGAAACGCCTCGATTCGATCTACCAGCCAGGCGCGCGGTCGCCCGCGTGGGTGAAGATCAAGGCGTTCCGCACGATGGAGTGCGTGATCGGGGGGTGGACGGCGGGCCAAGGCGGTCGCACGAAGACGCTGGGCGCGCTGTTGCTCGGCGTGTATCGCGACGGGAAGCTGCAGCCGGTCGGACACGTCGGCACCGGCTTCGACGAGCGAACGCTTCGCGACCTTTTGAAGATCCTGGAGGAGCACGAGTCGCCGACGTCGCCGTTCGCCACGCAGCCGCGGACGAATCAGCCGGCGCGGTGGTGCCTGCCTGAGCTCGTCTGCGAGGTCGAGTACGCCGAGATCACTCGCGACGGCACCCTCCGGCATCCGACGTATCGCGGCCTTCGCGCCGATGTCGACCCGCGCGAGGCCACCGGGGAGGAGCGGCGCGAGTCGGCGAGAAAGGCGCAGGAGGCCGCGAAGCGCGCCGCGACGACGAGGGCTCCGTCGGAGGACGGTGACGAAGCCGCAAGGGTTCCGTCGGTGCTCGAGGTCGAAGGCAAACGCATCAAGCTGACGAACCTCGAGAAAGTCCTCTTCCCCGAGGACGGCTACACGAAGGCCGACCTCATCCGCTACTACACCGAGGTCTCGCCGTACCTCGTGCCTTGGCTGCGCGACCGGCCGCTCACCTTGAAGCCGTTCCCCGACGGCATCCACGGCACGCACTTCTATCAAAAGAACAAGCCCGGATTCACTCCCGAGTGGATCAAGAGCTGGACCGATCCGCGGGAGCCGGAGAACGCCTACGTCCTCGCGAACGACATGGCGACCCTCGTGTGGATGGCGAACTACACGGCGATCGAGATCCATCCGCGGCTCGCGCGCGCCGACGAACCGGAAAAGCCGGACAACGTCATGATCGATCTCGATCCGGCCGAGGGCGCGACGTGGAACGACGTGAAGGAGGTCGCGCGCGCCGTCAAGGAAGTGCTTGACGATCTCGGACTCGACGGCTTCCCGAAAACGACGGGCTCGCGCGGGATCCATGTGCTCGTCCCCATCGCCCGGCGGTACACGTTCGACGAGAGCCGCGCGTTCGCTCTTCGCGTGGGCCAGCTCACCAGAGAGAGGCTGCCGAAGCTCGTCACGCTCGAATTCAGCAAAGCGAAGCGCCGCGGGATCTACATCGACTACCTGCAGAACACGCGCGCCAAGTCCACAGCCGGACCGTACAGCGTTCGTCCGATTCGCCGCGCGCCCGTGTCCGCGCCGCTCCGGTGGGACGAGATCGCGTCGCTCGGACGGCCCGATGCCTTCACGATGATGAACATGTCCGCGCGCCTCGAGGCCGTGGGCGATCTTCTGGGCCCGTCGCTCGCGCTCGCGCAGAAGCTTCCGAAGCCGCCGGCTTGAAACGCGCGGCGGTCCTCGCGCCGGGGTATGGAGGCACCGCGGAGCAGCCGATCCTGCAAAAGCTCGGGGCTGCGCTCGGCGGATTCGCCATCGCCTCGCAGGCGGTGACCTTCAGGACGCGCGGTTCCCGGCCGAGCAAGGACTACCTCTCGGAGATCGAAGATCTGCGCGGCGCGCGCGACGCGCTCCGCGCCGCAGGGCACGAGCGCGTCGCCCTCGTCGGCCGCTCGTTCGGGGGCCGCATCTGCGCTTTCCTCGCGGAACGCGAGCCGCCGGATGCGCTCGTCATCCTCGGCCATCCGATCGCGCCGCCGAAGCGCCCGCGTCAGCGCGACGAGGCGGCTCTCGCCGGGACGACGTGTCCCACGCTCGTCGTCCAGGGCGAAAAAGACGAGCTCGGTCCGTTCGCCGTCCTCGAGCGGATCGCGGCGAACAATCCGCGGATCGATCTCGTGCGCATCGCCGGCGCGGGCCATGATTTCGGCCCGGGCGAGCCTCTGGCAGTCGCAACAGCCGCGCGCTGGCTGGACAGCGTCCTTCGCTGATGACAAATCTCCCTTCCTCGTTCATACCCAGTTCATCACCTCCTGTGACGCTTCCTCTCGACGACATCGCAGAAAAGGAGACACACAAATGCGTGGCATCGGGATCATCTTGACGCTCGTGATCGCAGCGATCGTGGGCGTCGGCGCGTACCAGCTGGGGGTATCGCAAGGGCTCGCCGCGACGGGAACCGCGGTCGCGCCGGCCGTCTACTACTACCACCCCTTCTTCTTCGGAGGGTTCGGGTTTCTCTTCCCGCTCCTCTTCATCTTCCTGATCTTCGCCCTCGTCCGTGGCGCGTTCTCACGCGGACGCGGATGGGGCTACGGCGGTGGCTGGGGTGGCCCCGGCCAGTACCAGAGCCCGCGCGAGCGGCTCGAAGAGCTGCACAGGGAGCTGCACGGTGAGAAGCCCAAGGACACCGGGGCGACATCGCCTCCGCCCAGCGGCCGGTAGACCGCGTGTGGACGACGAGACGCTGGACAGAGGTCCGGCGTCTCGCGTTACCTAGGATTCGCGGCGACGATGAAAACGGTGATGGTCGTCGACGACGAGCCGAAGATCGTGCAGCTGGCGCGTGACTATCTCGAGCACGCCGGCTTCGCGGTCGTCGTGGCTCACGACGGAAAAGCCGCGCTCGCGACCGCGCGCGCCGCGAAGCCCGACCTCGTCGTGCTCGATCTCGGGCTCCCCGAGCTCGACGGCCTCGACGTGGCGCGAAGGCTCCGCGGTGAGTCGAATGTGCCGATCGTCATGCTCACCGGTCGAAGCGAAGAGTCCGACAAGCTCGTGGGCCTCGAGCTCGGCGCGGACGATTACGTCACAAAGCCCTTCAGCCCAAAGGAGCTCGTAGCGCGCGTGCGCGCCGTGCTCCGACGGACCGAGCGGCCCCGGTCCGAGACCGAGATCGTTCGGGTCGGCGACGTCACCCTCGACGTGCCACGGATGCGCACGACGATCGCCGATCGCGCCGTCGATCTCACGCCGACCGAGTTCCAGCTCGTCGCCACCATGGCGCGCGAACCGGGCCGCGTGTTCACGCGCGCGCAGCTCCTCGACGCGGTGCACGGGGTGGCGTTCGAGTCCTATGAGCGCGCCATCGACGCGCACGTAAAGAACATCCGGCACAAACTGGAGCCCGATCCCGCGAGCCCGCGATATCTGCTCACGGTGTATGGAGTGGGCTATCGCTTCGCCGAGCTCGACGAGTGAGACGCGGAAGCTGGGGCGATCCGCGGCGCCGACCGCGATGGTGGCCGGAGAACGAGCCCTTTCCTCCCGAGCGAGGCTGGGGCGGCCCGCCGTGGGCCCGGGGCGGGTTCATGCGGCGTATGGCGATGTTCTTTGTCGCCGGCGCGGTCCTCTCGGTTGTCGGCGCCACGTTCCTCTTCTGGACGCTCGCCACCGCGCTCGGAGCGCCGGACCTTGTCGGCAATGTCGCCCGCGGCGTGGCGCTGCTGTTCGTCCTTTACGGGATCGCCCTCGCAGCAAGATCACTCCGCCGGATCGCCCGCCCGGTGGGCGACCTGATCGAGGCCGTCGGGCGAGTCGCTGACGGGGATCTCTCCACACGGGTCGCGGAGCGAGGGCCGCGCGAGGCGCGCAGGCTCGCGCGCGCGTTCAACACGATGACCACGCGTCTCGAGGCGGGCGAGGAGCAGCGCCGCCGGCTTCTCGCGGACGTGAGCCACGAGCTGCGCACGCCGCTATCCGTGGTGCAAGGCAACCTCGAAGCGCTCGTCGATGGCGTTCACCCCGCCGACGAAGCGCACCTCGTCGCGATCCTCGATGAGACGAAGGTGCTGTCGCGCCTCGTCGAGGATCTGCGCACGCTGTCGCTCGCCGAGTCGGGCGCTCTCGCGCTCCATCGCGAGGCGATCGACGTCGGCGCGCTCGTACGCGAGACGGTCGATTCGTTCGCATCGCGGGCTCTGCCGGCCGGCGTGTCGCTCGAGGCGCAGGTGCCGAGTGGACCGCTCCAGGTCGACGCCGATCCGGTCCGGGGACGCGAGATCCTCTCGAACCTGATCGCCAACGCGCTTCGGTACACGCCTCGCGGCGGCCAGGTAACGGTGACGGCACGCGCCGAGGGTCCTCGGGTGGCGATCGACGTTCGCGACACCGGTGCCGGCATCGCGCCCGAGCGGATCGCGCGGATCTTCGATCGCTTCTATAAGTCGCCCGAGTCTCGCGGCGCTGGCCTCGGACTCGCGATCGCAAAACAGCTCGTCGAGGCGCACGGCGGCGAGATCTCGGCGACCAGCGTGGTCGGCGAGGGCACCGTGGTGCATTTCACGCTGCCGGTCGGTGAGTCATGAGCCGGGTCCTAGCCAGGCGGCCGCCTTCGCGCGCTCACGGCGCCGTCTTCGTGCCCTCCGCCGCATCGATCTGCGCGCGCTGAAGCTTGCCCGAGTAATCGACGTAGATCGACTTCCACTCGGAGTAGACGTCGAGCGCGGCGCGGCCGGCCTCACGATGACCGTTGCCGGTCGCCTTCATGCCGCCGAACGGGAGCTGGATCTCCGCACCGATGGTGCCCGCGTTGACGTAGACGATCCCGGTCTCGGCGTCGCGCATGAAGCGGAACGCGTTGTTCACGTTCCGCGTGTAGATCGAGCTCGAGAGCCCGTACTTGGTCGAGTTCACGGCCTTGATCGCTTCGTCGACGCTCGAGACCTCGATCACCGCCGTCACCGGGCCGAAGATCTCTTCCTGGGCCACGCGCATGTTCGGCTTGACGTCGACGAGCACGGTGGGCTCGTGGAAGAAGCCTTTGCCGAGCGCGCCCTCTGTCGACACATGTCCGCCGGCGGCGACCGTGGCGCCTTCCTTCTCGGCGATCGGGATGAACGAATGGACGCGCTCGAGCTGCGACGCGGACACAACGGGTCCGACGTCCGTCGACGCCTCGAGCCCGTTGCCGAGGCGGAGCTTCTTGGCCCTCCCGACGAGCTTGTCGACGACTTCCTTCGCGACGCTTTTGTGGGCGATGACCCGCGACGCCGCGGTGCAGCGCTGCCCGGAGGTACCGAATGCCGACCAGACGATCCCGTCAAGGGAGAGGTCCACATCCGCGTCGTCGAGCACGACGATGGCGTTCTTTCCGCCGAGCTCGCAGGACACGCGCTTGAGGAGCCGCCCGCCGATCTCGCTGATGTGCGAGCCGGTGTCGGACGAGCCGGTGAAGGAGATCAGGTCGACCCCAGGATGCGAAACGATGTGGTCTCCGAGGTCGCCACCGGAACCCAGGATGAGGTTGATGACGCCCTTCGGCAGACCCGCTTCTTCGAGTATCTCGACGAGGCGGACGGCGAGCAGCGGGGTGTACGAAGCCGGTTTGAACACGATGGTGTTACCGAGGATGAGTGCCGGCATGATCTTCCAGGTCGGGATCGCGAACGGAAAATTCCATGGCGTGATCGCCGCGACGACACCCACCGGGTGGCGCATGCTCATCGCCCACTTGTTGGGAAGCTCCGCCGGGACGACGTCGCCGAACTGGCGGCGCCCCTCGCCGGCGATGTAATAGGTCATGTCGATGCCCTCTTGGACGTCGCCGCGCGATTCCGCGAGCACCTTGCCCATCTCGCGAGTCATCTCGCGCGCGAGGTCGTCCTTGCGAGTGAGCATGATCTCGCCGGCGCGATACAGGATCTCGCCGCGCTTGGGAGCGGGGTAAAGCCGCCAGCCATCGAGAGCGCGCCGGGCCGCATCCACCGCGCGGTCAACGTCTGCGACCGTCGACTTCGCGACGTTCGCGATCAGCTCGCCGGTCGCGGGGTTGGTGTTCTCGAACGTTCCGCCGCCGGACGCGTCGAGCCACCGGCCGTCGATGTAGTTCTGGAGCGTGGGCGTCGCCATGCTTGACTCCCCCTTGGTAAGAGGGATGTTAGGCGGCTAGATGGCGCCTAGGCGGAAGAGCACCGCGAGGAGATGCGCGATGCGCCGCTCGCCGAGAGCTTCGATGAAGGCGATCTGAGCGGCCGCCGCGGCGACCTCGGGATCGACCGTTTCTTCTGCCGGTTGCGGATCTGCGCCTCGCGCCGCCGCGGCCGCCCGCGGAGCGATGGGTTGGGCGGCCGGTGCCGCGGGCTTGGTGGGCGCGGACGCCTGCGATGCGGGCGGCGGAACGACGACCTTCACGGTCCCGCCCGGTCCTCCGAAGTCCGCGGCCCAGTACCACTTATAGGTTGAGTTTGCCTCGTACACGAGACCGATTCCGATCGAGTTGTAGTTCGGATTCAGGAGGACCGCGTTGTGCGCGGCGCTCGCCTGCCATCCCGCGAGCACCGCACCCGCGGTGGCATACCCCGCTCCGAGGTCCTCACCCGTGTACATGGACGTGGCCGGATAACCGAACGCCGACATCCGTTGCGTCGGCGAGCGCCCGTCCGAGGAGACGTGTCCGATGTAATTCTTCGCGGCCATGTCGCCGGCCATCCACGCCGCCGCCGCCGTGAGCGCGCCGTTCTGCGAGACCGCCTGAAGCCCATTGTTCGCGCGATACGCATTGACCAGCGCGACGATGTCGCTCTGGGCGGTCGCGCCCTGGGCGCTTCTCTCCACGTGCGTGAACGCCGCGGCGGATGAAGAGGAACCGATGGCGATGGCGGCGGCGGCAAACGTGAAGATCAGCGCACGGCGAAGCATCAGCACTCCTTTGGGGTAACGGTCCGGCAACAGCGACCTTACGGATTGATAACGGGATCAGCGCCAGCCTGTCAGTACCTTCACCCGGAATCGTCCGCAAATGGTGCTGCCCGGCAGGCGTCGGGGAGCGTTGTGCCGCCGCGGCAGGGGCTTGTGGGCGCGGTTCAGAACGGGCGCGGGCTCGCTTGTCCGCTCCCGTTTAGAAGGACGCTCCGTAGAAGAGCCAAATGGTGAGAGCGCCGACCGCGATGATGCCGAGAAAGATCAAGGCGAATGCGATGTTCGCCTGACGTTCGGGGTCGTTCTGCGTGAAACGGTCCACCTAACTGGGTAACTTCCTTATGAGGCCCTTCGTGCCTTCCAAGGTGGTCGTCGGCCGCCGGTCCGAGCAAGCTCCCACTGCGGCATTCCTAGACCTTGTGGAGCTGAGGGGGATCGAACCCCTGACCTCATGAGTGCGATTCATGCGCTCTCCCAGCTGAGCTACAGCCCCGCGGCCGAACCGCGAAAACTCTTGTCACTAGCGTACCTGAATACCCCTGGAGCACGAGGTCGCAGACGGCCTCACGCTATCGCCGGCAGCTGCGCGACGACGAGGCGCTCGAGGTCTTTCACGTCGAACGGCTTGCCGATGTAGGCCACGGCTCCGATCACGGCGGCCCACTCCGCGGCATCGCGCGCGGCGCAGAAGGCGATGATCGGCGTTGCCTCTCCCGTGGCCCGATACACCGACGCGAACTCAGTACCGCCCATCCCTGGCATGAGCTTGTCGAGAAGGATCACGTCTGGGCGCATGCGCCCAGCTTCCGCGAGCGCCTCCCTGCCTTCCTTCGCGCTCGCGACGATCAGTCCGGCGTCACGCAGGACCTCCGTCACAAGCGCGCAGATGTCAGGATCGTCGTCCACGACGAGGACGCGACCGGCCCTGCCGCCGACGTCGCGCATGGGTTCGGCCCGGGGCGGCGGCGCGATCGCTCCGGCACTGCGCGGGACCGTCACTGTGAAGGTGCTGCCCCGACCTGGCTCCGACGCGACGGCGATCTCGCCGGCGTGGCACTCCACGATCTGTCGCGCGATATAGAGACCGAGGCCCAGACCGGGAAGGCCCCGGTCGTCATGCGCCCGATAGAAGCGCTCGAAGATCTGAACGATCCGGTCAGGAGCGATCCCGATCCCCTGGTCGGCGACGTCGAGCCGCACCTTCGCCGCGGTGCCCGCCAGCTGGACCGTAATCGTTCCGCCGGCGGGGGTGAACTTGATGGCGTTGTCGAGCAGGTTCACGACGACCTGCTCGAAGCGGAGAGGGTCCACACTCGCGCGGAGGTCCGGCGCGATCTGGGTGACCCACCGATGTGTCCCGTTGCCGAGTCGCTCGGCCTCCACCGCCCGCACCACCAGATCGGACACGTCGGTCGTGATCGGCTCCACGATCAGCGCTCCGGCTTGCGCCTGCGATGCATCAAGAAGCTGCGCGACCAGAGACGCGAGCCGGTCGGACTGTCTCAGGGCCCCTCGGAACACGCTCCGCACGCGATCGTGCTGGCCGCGATCGAGTGATTGCTCGGCAAGCTGGAGATACCCGCGCAGTCCGGCGAGCGGTGTGCGGAGCTCGTGCGTCGCGATAGATAGGAACTCCTCGCGTACGCGCGCAGACTCCTCGGCGACCAAGCGCAGGTGCTGCTCGGTGGTCCGCACCGCCGTCTCCGCGCGTCGCCGGTCAAGCAGCGCCGCGGCCAGCATTTCGGACGTCACCGCTGCGACGCCCATGAACGCCTGAAGCAGCAGGAGGGACTCGTTCGGGTCGCTCTTCGCGAACGGACCGTAACCATGAATCGTCCCCCAGTCCGCGATGACGGCGAGGATCAGCGCGGCCGCGGTGGTCTCACGCGGACCAAATCGGTAGGCCGCCCAGATGAACACCGGAAGCGAAAGGAATTCGATGGGGTCGCGGTTCATCGCAAGGGGCTCGTTCCACACAAAAAGAAGAACCCCAGTGAGAACGACCGCCGTCAACAAACCGGCGCGCTCCAAGACGCGCGACGTGAGCTCGCGGAAATCGAACCGGGCCCACGTCAGAAGCGCCGGCGCGACGACGAGGGCGCCGCCGGCGTCGCCGAGCCACCAGGTGAACCAGACCGCGCCGAGATTCGCGGGGACGGCGAGGCCCGCGAGACGGAGCGAGACCGTACCGATTGTTGCGCTGACGACCGTGCTGAGGAGCGCGGCGAGAAACGCGAACTTGAAAACGTCCTGCGGACGCTCGAAGGCGCGCGACCCGTTCGCGAACGCGTTCACAAGGTACGCTCCGATGATCGCTTCGAGCGTGTTGCCTATGGCGATGCCGACTGACGAAGGCACATCCGCGGTGGTCGTTACGTTCACCAGGAAGGCCCCGAGCGCGATCCCGGGCCAGACTCGGTGGCCCATCAGGAGCAGCGCAGCGAGCGCGATGCCGGTAGGCGGCCACACCGCGGTGGTGCTCGTGTTGACGAGCGCGAGGCTGAGCCCGAACTTGCCAGCCACGAAGTACGCTGCGGCGAGGCCGAGGATCGACAGAGCCAGGGGAAAAAGTCCTCGAGACGGGATCGGTAGGCGACCCATCGCGAGGCGAGCCTACGGCTAGGCGATCCGAAGAACTACGGGGGCGTCCCCCCAGAGGCGTTCAAGACGGTATAGATGTCGCTCCTCGGGGACGAACGCGTGCACCACAACGTCACCGAGATCGATCAACACCCAGCGGCCGGCGTTGTAGCCCTCGACGCCGATGGGTCGACGGCCCGCCTCGATCGCCTTCTCGCGCACCGCGTCCGCGATCGCCTGCACCTGTCGCTCGCCCCTGCCGGTGCAGATGACGAACAGGTCGGCGATCGTCGTGAGCTCCGAAACATTGAGCACGAGGATGTCCTCGGCCTTCTTGTCGCCCGCGGCATCGACCACGACGTCGGCCATGGCTCTGGGCGAGAGATCGGTCATCGGTACAGGCGGTGCTCCTCGATGTATCGCAGTGCTGCCTCGGGGACAAGGTAACGCAGGGACCTTCCCCGCGCGGCCCGCGCGCGCAGCTCACGCGCGCTGATATCCATGAGCGGAGAGTCCAGCATCCGCACGCCCGCGGGTGCATTCGGTGCGCCAGGCCGAGCCGCGAGCACGATCGTCGCGAGTTCGCGGATCCGCGCCGGTTCGCGCCAGCGCTCGAAGTCCGCGTACGCGTCGCTTCCCAGGATCAGGAAGAGCGCACCTTCGCCGCGCAGCGACTCGAGCGTATCGACCGTGAACGACGGTCCCTCCCGCTCGAGCTCAACGGGCGACACGCGAAAGCGAGGCTCGCCCAGGGTCGCCGCGATCAGCATCGCGAGCCGGTCTTCTGCGCTTGCGATCGGCCCGTCCTGTTTCAACGGCGAGCGGCGCGCCGGGACGAAATACACCCGATCGAGACCGAGCTCGTCGAGCGCGTCGTTCGCGATCGCGAGATGGCCGACGTGGACCGGGTCGAAGGTGCCGCCGAAGACGCCGACGCGGCTCACTCGTCTCCCGCCCGTTCGCTCCACTCCATCTCGAGGGCACCGATGCGTACGGTGTCGCCTTCCTTCGCGCCGAGCGCGCGCAACTCGCGCTCGATTCCCGTGCGGATGAGCTGGCGCTGAAAGTAGGCGGCCGCGTCGGGCGACTCCCAGTCGATCCCCGACGCGAGCCGCACCACGCGATCGCCTTCGATCCGGAACGCTTCTCCTTCGCGCTTCACGTGCCAGTCGCGCCCACCCCCGGCGAACGCGATGCGGCGCTCGCGCGGCGCCAGGGCGCCCGCGGCCTCACGCGGCGGGCAGCGATCGAAGATCTCGCGTAGAAGGCCGTCGGTTCCCTCGCGCGCCGCGGCCGATATCGCCACGCTCGCGACGCCGCGCTCCGCGAGAGCGCGCGCTATCCGCGGGGCCGCGTCGCGCGCCTCGGGGAGGTCGAGCTTATTCAGCGCGACGAGCTGCGGGCGCTCGTCAAGGCCGCGCCCGTAGCTCCCCAGCTCGGTGTCGATGGTGGCGATGTCTTGGAGCGGATCGGGGCGCGACGCGTCGACGACATGCACGAGGAGCCGCGTGCGCTCGACGTGCCGAAGGAACTCTTCGCCGAGGCCGAGGCCGCGGCTCGCCCCCTCGATGAGCCCGGGGATGTCGGCGATGACGAGCTCGCGATCGTCGAGGCGCGCGACGCCCAGATTCGGGGTGAGCGTCGTGAACGGGTAGTCGGCGATCTTCGGACGAGCGCTCGTGAGCGCGGCGAGGAGCGTCGACTTCCCCGCGTTCGGCAGGCCCGCGAGGCCCACATCGGCGAGAAGCTTCAGCTCGAGGTCGATCTCCCTGCGCTCGCCCTTGCCGCCATCCTCGGCGATGCGCGGGGCGCGTCGTGTGCTCGTCGCAAAACGCGAGTTGCCCTTTCCACCGGTTCCGCCGCGCGCCACGATGAGCTCCTCGCCAGGTGCGGTGAGGTCCGCGACCGTCTCGCCTGTCGCGCGATCGATCACGAGCGTTCCTGGTGGGACGTTGAGCACCCGATCCGCACCGGACCTTCCGCTGCTGTTGCGGCCAGCGCCCGGCTTGCCGGAGGCCGCGTCGATCTCCTTTGCGAAGCGAAAGTCGGTGAGCGTCCCGAGCTGCGGATCCACTCGCAGGACGATGTCGCCGCCTTTTCCGCCATCTCCTCCGTCCGGACCACCGCGCGGAACATGCGCCTCGCGCCTGAAGGAGATGACGCCCCGGCCACCGTCGCCTCCGCGGACCACGAGGCGCGCGCGATCGATGAACACGGCCTACAGGCGAACGAAGGGCCGTGGCAGCGCGACGATCCGAAGATGGGCGGCGTCCGTGCGCAGGCGGTCGAGCATCCGCCGCATTCCGACGGCAGCTTCACCGGATGGCGCGATGCGGAGCGCGCGCTGCGGGTCGGCGGCGAGGTCGCAGAGCACGAGCGAGCCTCCGGCGGGCAGATCTCCGGCAAGGCGCACGAGCGCGTCGAGCTCTCGCGTTCGATCGGTGAGGCCAGGCAGGGCGAGCACGCGAAGCGCGACAGAGACCTTCCCCGCGATCGCATGCGCGATCGACGCCCTGACGTCGGCGAACCGGAAGCCCTCCGGCCGATGGATGGCCTCGTAGGTTTCCTCGCGCGCGGACACGACGCGGACCGCCACCGAATCGAGCCCCGCGTCGCACAGCCTCCGCAGAGCGACCGGCGACGAGCCGTTCGTTTCGAGATGGATCGTTCCGAGCCGCGTCCGTTCGCGGATCGCGACGATCGCTTCTTCGACGACGCGGACGGCGAGGAGCGGCTCGCCCTCGCACGCGCGCCCGAACGCGACGATGGTGCCGCCGCCCTCGAGGTGCCGCGACGCCGCATCCGCAAGCTCCTCGGGCGTCGGACGGAACGCGGCGGGTTCCGTCGGCGACGCGTCGGCGTCGTCGTGGAGGACCAGGACCTCGGGCGGTCGTTCGTTTCGTGGCGCGGCGACGGGCAGCGCGCAGTCGTGGCGCCCCAGGAAGGCGTTCGCGGCCGCGCGGCACCGGTAGTCCTTCGCGCAGCGCGCGAGCTGCCGCAGCACTCGGCTGGACGGCTGATCGCGCTGCGTCGTCGTGATCCGCGCCGCGAGGTCCGGCGCGGACCTGCCGTCGACGGCGGCCGCCTCCGCGTCCAGGGCGAACGCGGAAACGACGAGCTGTCCATTGGTGTCGGCGCCGACCGCGGCATACGCGCGCGGCCGGAGCGGCGGCGCGCCGAGGTCATCGATATACGCGGGGAGGCTCATGCGCAGGTAGCCGATCGGAAGGATCGCGGCGACACCGAAGCGACCCTGGCCGAGCTCGCGCGGGCGCCCAGTCCGGTCGAGGCCGAGCCCGGTGCGGCCAGGCAAGTGGACCACGTCAGTCCCAGCAGGAAGCGGAAGTGCCCCGAAAAAGGGAGCGACCTGTGAGCCGTCGGACATGGCAGCCGCGTAATCGGCGGCGACGACGATACGACCGGAACGATCGCTGTGAACGGCGGAGAACACCAGTCGGAGGATAGGTCGCTAGGTCGAGCGCGGCGCCGCCCCTAGCCGTCTAGAGGCTGAGGCAGCTCAAGAACTGGTTTCCGACCTTGCACTCCCAGTGGACGTGGGGGCCGGTGGTGACGCCACTGATCCCGATTGCCGCGATGATCTGACCGCGAGCGACCTGCTGGCCGACGCTCACGTACACGGCGCTCGTGTGGTAGTAGCAGACGGTCAGGTCGCCGGCGTGCTGCACGCACACACGAAGACCTCCGACCGCGACCCACCCGGTCGCCGTCACGACGCCGTCGTCGCCTGCACCGAGTCCGGTGCCGAACGGCGCCGCGATATCGACGCCCGTATGACCCCACCAGAAGTACTGCGTGATGATTCCGCCGACCGGCCACGAGAGACGGCCGTTCCGTGCCTGCTGCGCGACCTGTGGCGCCGCCGCGAACACGTCGCGAGTCGGGCGGTCCGGCGCGAGGAGCGCGGGGAGCTCGGCGCCGCGTACGAAGATCTTTTGACCAGCCGCACACTGCTCGGGCTCGAACGTGCAGCGGTTGTAGGTGAGGATGACCGAGGGATCGACCTTGAAGTGGCTCGCGATCGAGTCGACGGTGTCTCCGTCCTTGACGGCGTAAAGCGCGCCTTCTGCCGGCGGGATCACGAGCTTCTGGCCCATCTGGAGGGCGCGCGCGTCGCTCAGACCGTTCGCGTACGCGATCGCTTCGACCGAGACGTCGTAGTAGTTCGCCATCGTCGCGAGGGTGTCGCCCTCGTGGATCGTGACCTCCTGCACCGGTCGCGAGCCTTCGGCGGCGACCGTTACTGGATTGCGGCTGGCGGCGATTGCCCCGCCGCGTGCCAGCGGCTGGGCGCGCGAGGTGTCGCTCGTGGTGGCGGTCGTTGCGCCGACCGACGCCGGAGCGACCGTGCTCGCTCGCGACGCGGCCGTGGCCGCGAATGGAAGCGACAGAACGAGCACCGCGACGGAAGTGTTGAGTGCGAGTCGAAGTCCACGGACGCCGACAAGGCCCGCGAGGTAGCTGCTGCTTCCGTCGAGAGCGAGGAACGAAAGGTGACGCGCCCGCGCACCGGCCGCGACGGCTCCCTGGGAGAGAAGACGAGCGTGACGTTGAAGGATCCGTTTTGGGTTAGGTGTGGCCTGTGAACGTCGGCTCTGCTGTCCCAACCCTGGCGGTCCCTCCCAACTTCCTAAATACGGCCATCACTGACCGGTGTGCGTCTGTTCAGTCCCTTGAGGTCACCACATCGACCTTTCAGCCGAGCTCCCGACGGCGCGCATGTACGAATTGCGTACTGAGCGTGACGGGAGGACTGCACCGTAACCCTGGCCCAACAGGTGTGTCAACCGTGCAACGCGGTAGCACCAAGCGAGGCATTGGTGGAAATCTGGTGTCGGCACCGGTTTGCTCGCATGAGTACCCCTACGTAGGCTTTCTTTCGGTGCCCGACTACAGCCTTTCGTACGTTTACGTCTTCGCGTTCTTCGTGGTCGGGGCGATCTTCGTGACTCTGCTGCTGACGCTCTCTCGCCTCGTCGCTCCCCGGAAGGCCACGAAAGAAAAACTCCGCACGTATGAATCGGGAGAAGAGCCAACCGGCCAAGCTTGGGGCAGATATCCGACGCACTTTTATGTCTTCGCGCTGCTCTTCGTGGTGTTCGACGTCGAAGTCATCTTCCTCTTCCCATGGGCGGTGCTCTTCCGATCGCTCGGAGTTGCCGGCCTCGTCGAGGTCATCGTGTTCATCGGGATCCTCGTCGTCGGACTTTATTACGCATGGAAGAAGGACGCCCTGAATTGGTATTGAGCGCGCCGCGACCTTCGATCGATCTCGCGGGTCTTCGGTCGTACGTCGCCTCGCGCCTCGGCGAGAAGGCTCGCGTGTCGACGTTGCACGACATGCTCGTCCTCGACGTCGATCGCGAGCGACTGGTCGAGGTCGCGATGTTCGTTCGCGACGACCCGCGCACAGGTTGCGACCTCTACTCCGTGAACGCCGGGGTTGACACGGGATCAGAGCTCCGCTCGGTGACGTTCGTTCGCGGTACGGGCACGAAGGTCACGGTCATGCTGCGCACCTCGTGCACGGAGCTCGACCCGCACATCCCGACGCTCGCACCCGTATGGGAAGGCGCGAATTGGTGCGAGCGCGAGACATACGACATGTTCGGCATCGAGTTCGACGGTCATCCGGACCTCCGCCGCATCTTCCTCGAGGAGAGCTTCCCCGGACATCCCCTTCGAAAGTCGTTCCTCCCGCCGCGTAGCGACGCCCGCGGAGGATAGGTTGGTAAACCTGAGCGACGAGCGCACTTCGTGCCCAGGGGCCCCTGCCCCTGCCCGCGAGGAGCGAAATCGACGAGGCGTGAGCGCGTCTCGGGCGAAGCCCGAGATTGATAGAGGGTAGTCATGCCGGTCGGTCCCTTCGGCATCGATCCGCTCATCTGGGCGCCGCTAAGGCTGGTCATCGCCGTGGGCCTCGCGCTCTTCCTCGTGCTGAACGGCGCGCTCCTGCAGATCTATCTCGAACGGAAGATCCAGGCGATCATTCAAGACCGACTCGGCCCCTATCACGTCGGGCCCTTCGGCCTGCTTCAGACATTCGCCGATGCGCTCAAGCTCATCTCGAAGGAGGACGTGCGCGCGGCGGCGACCGATGGCTGGTTCTTCGTGGCGGCGCCGGCGCTGGTGTTTTGTCCGATGCTTGCGTCGTGGGCCGTGCTGCCGTTCGCCAAGGACATCGTCGGCACGAACCTGAACATCGGACTTCTGTACCTGACCACGCTCGGGTCGATGACCGTCCTCGGCATCGTCATCGCGGGGTGGGCGTCGAACAACAAATACGCCCTCGTCGGCGGTCTCCGCTCCGCAGGTCAGCTCATCTCCTACGAGATCCCGCAGATCCTCGCGCTCGTGTCGGTGGCGCTCGTCGTCGGGTCGTTGTCGATGATCGATATCACGCGGTCTCAGACCGGGCCGTTCGTCAACGTCCTGATCCTGCCGTTCTCGTTCCTCATCTATTTCATCGCGGCGCTCGCCGAGACCAACCGCACGCCGTTCGATCTCCCCGAGGCCGAGTCGGAGCTCGTGGCCGGCTGGCTCACCGAGTACTCCGGCATGCGCTGGGGCACGATGCTGGCGCTCTCCGAGTACGGCAACGTGACGGTCGTCTGCGCGATCGTCACCACGCTCTGGTTCGGGGGTTGGCAGGGACCGGGCGTCGACGCGATCCCCCTCCTTGGCGTTCTTTGGTTCACGCTGAAGGTCTACGCGTTCATCGTCGTGATGATGTGGATCCGCGCCACCCTGCCGCGTCTCCGGATCGACCAGCTGATGAGCTTCTGCTGGAAAGGCCTCATCCCGATGGCCCTCGTGAACATCGTCGCCGTGGCGACGCTTGCACTCGCGTTCCCAAACACGCTCGTGCCGATCGCGATCGCGAACTGGTTGCTCGTCGTCGTTTTCGTGGCCGGCATCCCGTTCTTTCAACGCCGACGCCTTGCGACGCTGCGCGCACGAGCCCGTGCGTCTGCGACGCCTGCGGTCCGCGCGGCCAGCTGACGACGACGTGACGTTCGACTTCGTCGAGCCCGTAGTCTTCGCCGTTCTGTCGATCGGGGTGATCGCCGGTGGCGTGGCGGTCGTGATGCTCAACCGGATCACGGCGGCCGCGCTTCTCATGGCGTTCACGTTCCTCTCCATGGCCGGGATGTTCGTCCTCCTCGGCGCGGAAACGATCGCCGCCTTCCAGGTCCTCATCTACGTCGGTGCGATCACGGTGCTGATCCTTTATGGAGTCATGTTCACGAAGTTCAGCACCAGTCCGCGTGCGCTCTTCTTCCAGAAACAGACGCCGCTCGCGGCGGTCTTCGTTGCCGCGGTCGCCGTGCCGATCGTCATCGTGGCGACGCTCTCCTTCACGGGCGCACCGCCGCGGCCGGGGGGCGGCGATCTACCAGCGCTCGCGACCAGCGTGTTCACGGACTTCGCGTTCCCGTTCGAGATCGCGTCGGTGCTGCTCCTCGCGGCGATGGTCGGCGCGATCGTCCTGACGAAGCGCGACGATCAGGAAGAGGCCGCAGCGCGGCGCCGTCGATGACCGTTCCCCTTGGCGCCTACATCGCGGTGTCCGCGGTGCTGTTCTTCACCGGATGCGCAGGCGTGCTGGTCCGGCGCAACGCGGTCGTCATCCTCATGTGCGTGGAGCTCATGCTGAACGCGGCGAACCTCGCGCTCGTCGCGTTCTCGCGAAAGTACGGCTCGATAGACGAGCGCGGCAGCGTCTTCGTTATCTTCGTGTTCGTGATCGCGGCCGCCGAGGTCGCGGTCGGCCTGGCGATCATCCTCTCGGCATATCGCAACCGGCCGGTGGTCGACGTCGACGAGATCCACCAGATGAAGGGATGAGGTCGACCCGAGTGAAGAGCGGCGCGCTTCGCGCCCAGGGGCCCCTGCCCCTGCTGACGACGAGCGAGTCATCCAGCCCTGAGCGTGTCTCCTCGGCGTCAGCCGAGAGATTGGGCAGGCAGTGATCTCGCTCGTCTGGCTCATCCCGGCGTTTCCGCTCGCCGCCTTCCTCGTCAACGGCCTCTTCGGACGTCGCTGGCTCGGCCACATGACCGGCGTCATCGCGTCGGTCGCCGTCGGACTCTCCGCGCTTCTCTCCATTGGGGTCTTCCTCGAGGTGCTCGGTGGAAAGACGCAGACGGTCGTCGCGCTCTACCGGTGGATCGCGGTAGGCGACTTCTCCATCAACGTGTCGGCGCTCATCGATCCGCTCTCGTCGGTGATGCTCCTTGTCGTCACCGTCGTCTCGTTCCTGATCTTTGTCTACTCGAACGGCTACATGGCGCAGGACGCCGGCTTCTACCGCTTCTTTGCGTGGCTCTCGCTTTTCGTCTTCGCGATGTTGATCCTGGTCATGGCCGACAACTACCTCCTGATGTTCGTGGGCTGGGAGGGCGTCGGGCTCTGCAGCTACCTCCTCATCGGCTTCTGGTTCGAGCGACCCGAGCCGTACTACGCCGCGAAGAAGGCGTTCGTGATGAACCGCATCGGCGACTGGGGCTACACGATCGGCATCATCACGATCTTCCTCGTCTTCGGTTCGATGAACTTCCTCGATGTCTTCAAGCGGCTCGAGGCGAGCGCGCCGGCGCAGGCGACCCTCACGCTCATCTGCATCGCGCTCTTCTTCGGCGCGACCGGGAAATCGGCGCAGCTGCCGCTCTACTCGTGGCTCCCCGACGCGATGGAAGGTCCAACGCCCGTCTCGGCCCTCATCCACGCCGCGACGATGGTCACTTCGGGCGTCTACCTGGTCGCCAGGTCCATGCCGCTCTTCGAGGTCGCGGGACCGTCGCTCCAGGTCGTGGGCGTCGTGGGAGCTATCACCGCGATCTTCGCGGCGACCATCGCGCTGGTCCAGTTCGACATCAAGCGGGTGATGGCGTACTCGACGGTCAGTCAGCTCGGCTACATGTTCCTCGCCCTCGGGGTCGGCGCACCGGTCGCCGCCATTTTCCACCTCGCGACGCACGCCTTCTTCAAGGCGCTCCTCTTCCTCGGTTCGGGCTCGGTGATCCATGGCCTTGGCGGCGAGCAGGACATGCGGAAAATGGGCGGCCTGCGTCGCAAGATGCCGGTAACGTTCTGGACGATGGTGATCGCGGGTGGCGCGCTCGCCGCGCTGCCGCCACTCGCGGGCTTCTGGTCGAAGGACGAAATACTCGGCGCCGCCTTTGTCAACGGCCACCTCGTGCTCTACGCGATCGGGATCGTTACCGCGGTCCTCACCGCGTTCTACGTGACGCGAGCTCTCTGGATGACCTTCTACGGAGAGCCGCGCGATCACCATCTCTACGATCACGCGCACGAGTCGCCGCGCGTGATGACGCTTCCTTTGATCGCGCTCGCCGCCGGCTCGGCCGTCCTCGGCATCGTCATCGGCTTCCCGCCGGAGCAGGGGTTCATCCATAGCTTCCTGGGCCCGGTCGCCGACGCCGCCGGCGTGGCCGAGAGCGTACCCGGAGTCGCCACGATCGTTGCGTTGGCCTTTGTGTCCGTGCTCGCGGGCGTGATAGGGATCGCTATAGGTGTGTCGATGTACGTGCGGCACCGGCCGGACCCCGCGGCGCTCACGCGTGCCGCCGGACCGGTCTATCGGATCCTCGTGAACAAGTACTACGTCGATGAGCTTTACGACCACCGGTTCGTTGAGGCGGCGCGCGCGTTCGCGGGCGCGTCGTGGGCCTTCGATATCCACATCATCGACGGCCTTGCGAACCGCCTCGGCTGGGCGTTCGCGATGGGTGGCCAGGGCCTTCGCCGCGTGCAGACCGGGATCGTCGGCAACTACGCGCTCACGATCGTCGCGGGGCTGCTCCTGATGCTCGTGGCGTACGGCGGCTATGCCGCGGGGATCATCGGCCGATGACGAACGTGCTCTCGCTCCTTGTGGTGATCCCGCTCGCGGGATTGGTACCGCTCTTCTTCTTCCGGCGCGACGAGCGCGCCGCGAAGCAGGTCGCGATCACGACGACGCTCGTCGAGCTCGCGGTCTCGCTTTGGATGCTCAAGCAGTTCGTCGTCGGTGAGGCGGGATTCCAGCTCGTGGAACGCGTCGACTGGCTTCCAAGCCTCGGCATCAGCTACCTCGTCGGCGTCGACGGGATCTCAGTACTCCTCGTGCCGATGACGACGCTCCTCACGTTCATTTCCGTCCTGTACTCCAGCGGTGGCGTGATCAAGACGCGGATCGTCGAATACATGACCGCGTTCCTGCTGCTCGAGGTCGGCATGGTCGGCGTGTTCATCGCGCTCGACCTGTTCCTCTTCTACATCTTCTTCGAGCTGATGCTCGTGCCGATGTACCTGATCATCGGCATCTGGGGCGGCCCGCGGCGGATCTACGCCACGCTGAAATTCGTGATCTTTACGCTCGCCGGTTCCCTGCTGATGCTCGTGGGCATCGTCGCCGTCTACATCCAGTCGGCGGACGCGTCGGGCTCGCGGACGCTCTCACTCCCGGAGCTCATCGAGCTGCGCGGACGTTTCCCCGGCGACTTCCAGTTCTGGGTATTTCTGGCCTTCGCGCTCGCGTTCGCGATCAAGATGCCGATGGTCCCCTTCCACACCTGGCTGCCGGACGCCCACGTCGAAGCGCCTACGGCCGGATCGATCGTGCTCGCCGGCGTCCTCCTGAAAGCTGGCGGCTACGGCTTCCTCCGCTTCGGGCTTCCGCTGTTCCCGATCGGCGTCCAGGCCTGGCTGCCGGTCCTCATCGTTCTCTCGGTCATCGCGATCCTCTACGGAGCGATCGTCTCCGCGGTGCAGAAGGACCTCAAGAAGCTCGTCGCGTACTCATCGGTGGCGCACATGGGTTTCGTCACGCTCGGCATCTTCGTCCTCAACCTGCAGGGCGGCGTCGGCGCGGTGCTCCAGATGCTGAACCACGGCTTCGTCACCGGCGCGCTCTTCCTGTTCGTCGGCATCCAGTACGAAAAGACGCACCGGCGGATGATCGCGGACCTCGGCGGTCTCGCGAACCTGTGGCCGCTCTTCACGACGTTCTTCGGCGTCTTCGTCCTGGCGTCGCTGGGGTTGCCGGGCCTCAACGGTTTCGTCGGCGAGTTCCTCGTACTCCTCGGGACGTTCGCGCTCCCCGGCGCGCCTTTGGGTGGGCTCTTCTGGGGACCCCTTGCCGCCATCGGTGTGATCCTCGCCGCGGTCTACCTGGCTCTGGATGTTCCAGCGCGTCATGTACGGACAGGTGCGCGAGGCATATAACGCGCTTCCCGATCTCTCGCGACTCGAGATCGCCTGCGCGCTGCCGCTCCTCCTCCTGACCGTGATCCTTGGAGTGGTGCCGCAGCCGTTCATCGCGTACATCGAGCCGTCGGTCGACCGCCTCATTCGTTTGGCGACGGATCCGTCGTTCATCGTGGTCGCATTCAAGTGACCGGCGCCGACATCGCCGCCGTCTATCCCGAGATCATCGTCACTGTCGTCGCGATGATCGTGCTCGTCGCCGACGCCGTCCTCGACCGCCGTCGCGCCGCTTTCGCGCTGCCGATCATCACCATCGCGGGGCTCGTCGTGGCTCTCGCCGCGGTGTTCAACGTCGTCCCGGCCGCCCAGTACTTCCGCGGGTTTGTGACGATCGATGCGTTCACGTCGTTCTTCCGCGCGGTCTTCATCGTCCTCGCGATCTTCGCCGCCGCCGTCTCGCCCGCGTACCTGGCGCGGCGAGGCGTCCCGGCCGGCGAGTACTACGCGATCATCTGTTTCTCGACGGTCGGCGCGATGACCATCGCGCTGTCGTCGGACCTCATCACCCTTTTCATCGGCCTCGAGACGATGACCATCCCGATCTACGTCCTCGCTGGGATCCAGCGGACGGACCGGTTCGCGAACGAGGCCGCGATCAAGTACTTCCTCCTCGGCGCGTTCAGCTCCGCACTCCTCCTGTATGGATTTGTCTGGCTCTACGGCGTCACGAAGGCGACGGATTTCGCCACGATCGCCAACGTTCTCGCGGCACAGGGGATCGCGAACGCTCCCACCATCGTCGCGCTCGCGCTCATCACGGTCGGTCTCGGCTTCAAGGCGGCGATCGTGCCCTTCCACCAGTGGACGCCCGACGCCTACGACGGCGCGGCGACCCCGGCGACCGCGTTCATGTCCGTCGGCCCGAAGGCCGCCGCCTTCGCGGCGATCCTGCGCGTCCTCGTGGGGGCGCTCGGTCCGCTCAGTGTGGACTGGAGCGCGGTCCTGGCAATACTCGCGGCGGTCACGATGACCGGTGGGAACATCGTCGCGCTCGCGCAAACGAATACGAAGCGGATGCTCGCGTACTCAAGCATCGCGCACACCGGCTACATCCTTGCGGCGGTCGCGGCCGCGAAGGCCGGTCCGAGCGCGGGCGCGGCTGTGCTCTTTTACGTATTCGCGTACGGGCTCATGAATCTCGGGGCCTTCGCGTGCCTCCTCTACTTCGACCTCGAGGGCACGCGTGGCGCGTCGCTCGACGAGCTGAACGGCTTTGGACGAAGGCAGCCCCTCGGCGCTCTCGCCTTCGCGATCTTCCTCGTATCTCTGACCGGGATCCCGCCGACCATCGGCTTCGTCGCCAAGTTCGTGGTGATCCAGCCCGTGCTCGACGCGGGGCTCGCGTGGCTCGCGGTCGTCATCGCGCTGAACGCGGTGCTCGCGGCCTTTTATTACCTGCGGGTCGTCGTCCACATGTACATGTACGACGCCGAGGAGAAGGTGCCGCGCCTGGTGACCGGGCGCACGCTCTCGGTCAGCCTCGGCGTCGCGTCGTTCGCCGTGGTCCTGCTCGGGATCTTGCCCAACTCGATCTACCAATGGGCGTTGGAGGCCGCGCAGCCCCTCGTTCGCTGACTCCGCTACCTTCGACGCGGTTCCCAACTCGGAAGAATGCGCTCCCCGACGAAACCTCCGATGGCGCCGATCACCACCGCGATCGCGAGTGGTGCGAGCACCTCGGGGAAGTGCAGCGAGATGAGTCCGTTGAACTCGTCGACCGGCGCGGTCTCTGGCCGGAAGGCCTGATGAAGCTGGGTCGCGATGATGCTGCCGACGAAGAGCGAAAAGAGGAACGCGACCGGCGCGGCGATGGCGCCGCCGTTCCCCGCGATGAGGCCGGCACAGAACAGGATCGCCCCGGCCACTCCCAGGAGGATCACCGGCGGGACGGGGAGTGGTTCGGTGAGCGCCCACCAGAACGCGAGCCCGATCGCACTAGCCACGACCGACGCGAACAACCGTGGCCAGCTCACTGCGGTGTCCGTACCGCGCGCGTGCGAAGCGCACCGCCGA